>NZ_JAUBUI010000035.1:0-59883 GCF_036705385.1 Microcoleus sp. B3-A4
TCGCTTTTATCAACAAGGTATGCGGGCTGCAACCCTTATTCGGTCTATCTCCTAGACCTCTTTGTCACCCCCCCAGACTTGCTTCTCACCCGTTAAATCTTGGAATCGAGCTTTTTCGGAAAAATAATATTAACCAATTTTTAGCGAAAGCAGACCCACAAATAGAATTATTAGTCCCAACATTTTTAGATAACGACCACCGCGCCTTCTACGGTAGACGCAGGGCTGTTTCATTCTCTTGTAGGGGCAGCCCCCCGTGGCTGCCCCAATCCCACCAAATGCCTAACAAATCCTGGATGGGTCGGGTCGGCATTCTTGGCACGACCCGTACAAAAAGCTGGTTTTCCTGAGAATGAAACAGCCCTGACGGTAGACCTGTTCCGAAAACTATGTCCCAGAAAGTCGAGTCGTGCCTTTAGTCGGCCAAAGTTCCGGCGTCACAGATAATAACGACCCCCGAAACCATTGGTCTCTAAACTGAGATGTTGCACCACGATCGATAAGCCTGTTTTGGGCGGGTTCTCCGGCCCAACCCCTACTCACCACAAGAAAACTCATTCTTTGTGGAACGGGCCCGAGAGCCGGTTCTGGGTAATGGTGCAACATATAAGTCTAAATGGCGCTTGTTGCTGAATCCGAAAGCGAGAATCGACGCACCGAATATGAGGCAAGATTTTGTCCTGAGTTATAGTCCAGATTCCGCAGCTTCAACTGTCACCATCGGTTTTTACCTATTTTTAGCCAGCAATCAAGCTATCACTTAAACTTTTCTACCGTACATTAACGGATAAAAAAAAAAATTAAGGGCATAAATCAGAGCTGAAAAAGAGTTTTATCAGTAATTATGCAGTGTAAAAACCCAGTTTAGGAAGGTGGGTGATAGCTTTTTTAAAGAGAGAAAAGTCAGGACTAAAATTCGGGTGGCAGCACTCCTGTTTTTTGATGTACGCCATAGCAAATAGGTAGCTAGAACTCATCAATTTAGGCATTTTGCCTAAATCCAATCAGCTTATTCCCAATCTTCATCGAATCTTTATCAAAACTACTTGCATTAACTTGTGCTTCCGTTTAGATTGAATATGTGAAGGAAAAAAACCAGCTTCCACTCAACTTAAAAATAAAGGTGTCAACCATGAAATTCCAATTAAACTTAGTCAAATCTATTTTAGCTGTTGCCGGTATCGCCGCTGTTAGTGCAGTATCCGCAGCACCTGCCTCTGCCTTCAGCTTTGGTAATATCGATAGTTCGGATAATAAGTCTGGAGACGTTTATGCTGATAATTTTAGCTTTAGTGTTGTACAGGATGGCTTAGATAAAGTTCTCTTCAACATTACCAACACGGCATCCGTAGCCGACATGTTTATTGGTGCAGTTTACTTTGACACAGGTTCTAATAGCAATTTATTGAGCGCCTTTGGCGTTGATGTTGGTAATACTGGCAGAGTTAATTTTGAAGATAGTGGAACTGCTAATATGGCACAAAGTGGGAACCTTAGTGCTTGGTCTACTGATTTTTCAGCTACGAAAACAGGTGCTGCGTCTAACGGTGTTCACCGTGGCGAAAGTTTGGCGTTGAGTTTTACTGGAAATTATAATAACGTTGTTTCCGCGTTGAATGCTGGTACCCTAAGATTAGGGTTGCACGTCCAGGGTATTGGTCGTAATGCTGAGTATAGCGATACTTTCGTCAGCACCATCAGCACTAGCAATACTGAAGCTACTCCTGAACCTTTAACTATGCTTGCTGCTGGAGCTGCTGTTGGGTTTGGTACTATGTTCAAAAAGCAACGCGCTCGGGCTCAAAAAGCTGAATAGGCGATCGTTTGAACTCGTTTTCGATTCTGGCTTGATGCCAAACTGATTATTTTATGTTCGAGCTAAAAACCTGGTTTCACCAAGAAACCAGGTTTCTTAGTATCTGATAGCGCGCCACCCTGAAAACCCCAGACTTGGAAGCCGAGATGAAACGCAGTTGTAGCATTACCGCTGTTATTAAGATTTATAATTGAGTCCTGGGAATCGAGTGTATCAACTAGGCATTGAAACATCTTAGAGGGCGAGCAATCCCTACAACGGACTAATCAGAATGGATGCGGAACTGTTAAAGGGCGAATAATCGCTGGATGGGTGGCGTAATTACAGCACCCCAGGGTAGTGGTATTGAACGTCAAGGCGCCCCTAGACAGCGCATTTAAGAACTACCGTAAGGCTGTTTCTTAATAATTTCCGCTCTAAAGACACTGAGATTCGTTAAAAGGAGATAATCACCATTGATCGTTGCTCAAACTCTAACTCGCTCAGCCGTATTTACTCGAACCTCAGAGTCACACTCTGCGCGGTGCCAATTGCGTCTACTCTCAAGAAATCCCAGCCTCATTGAGGCTACTTATTTTTAATTTTTGTTGATTCACTCGCTTTTTAGTCTTTGCTTACAGGGGCTGATTAAGCAAGTGCTAGGTACCCAACCAATGATTTTGAGTAGCCGTCTTTTCACTAGGTGTCCTAATGCTGAGCTATGCGTTGCATCTGAGTCTCACCATCCATCAAATTCCAGAGTGTCTACTAACATCATCTCCAAGATTTACGGCCTTTAAAATCCCCCGACTCCTTTCCGTAGGAGGGTTTCAAGCTACTGAGTTGTCCACATCCCGTACTATTTTTATGATATGATCTAACAATAGTCTGCACTGTTTTTAGTTCGTAGTCTCAAACCGTCGATTTTCCGTTGGTACTCTGATTGCCGAATCGCCTGGAAACCCTTATTCTACGGTTGGCCATCAAAAACTGTCCCAAGTATGGCTCTAATCAATCAACTAATAACTAATATCTAAAATGTTCAAGAGAAAACTTTTTTGGCTCATCATTATCGCCACAGCTTTAGTAACTCTGAATATGACACTCCTGTGGAAAATGGACGATATTGCTCATTTTTGGATGAGTATAGTTTTTTGGTGCGCTGTGGGTTCCCTGCTTTGGGATAACCAGGATATTCTCAAACAGAGTGACATAAAAAGTGACCTATTGTCGAGAGTAGCAGGGACGCTATTAATAGCTTTTATTTTATTTAAAAGTGCTGGGGTTTCCAGTAAATTCGATCCTTTTTTAAGACTTGCACCTTTTTTGTCTGGTTTAGGTTTGAGCCTACTTGCGGTAGGTTTTCACAACTTAAAACTATATTGGCGTGAATTGGTAATACTATTTTTTCATGGCACCCCCAGTGTCATTACGTTACCGTTAGTGGATTTTATTACCTCCCTTACTGCTAAATTTGCTTATTATTCTTTGTGGTATGTCGGTTTTAATGTAACACGTGACGGTAATTATGTTGCTTTGCCGACAGGAAGGGTGTTGGTAAATGGGGGATGTTCGGGTATAGAGGCCATGAATTACTTATTAGGTTTAGCGGTAATTTGTTTGGTGATGTTTCCTACTAAACAAAATAAGGCTTTGGTAATAGGTGTCGCTGTCATTTTTGGTTTTATTATTAATGTTTTTCGAGTGGCGGGAATGGCATTGTTGGTTGCATCTAATCGCCTAGATTTGTTTAAATATTGGCATGAGGGTGAAGGTTCTTTAGTAGTGGGCATGATTGCGGTGATTTTGTTTGGGATATTTTATCAATATATGTTGAAACGAGATAGCCAACTTAGTCAAAGTTCGGGAAATTAATTAGTTGCAATTTGAGGTAATATATCGGTTCTTCGATTTCCCCTCCAATAGTCAGGAGTCTCAATCACTCAAATGTCCGGGTGTTGAAATCCGCCACTGTCACTACCTGCCGTTTAACTGCGTCTATATCTATCATAGAAAGGATGTCAGGAATTATAGGAAAGTTGTTATGGCGACAAATGAAAGTCAAATAAATCAAATTTACGGTTCAGAGGATGCTCAGGGTATTTTACAGCTTGCGATCGCGCGGCGACAGGATGAAGGGGAATTATCCAGAGTGCAGCTTTTCGAGATTGCAGCGGAATTGGGCATTTCCGAACAGGATATTGTAGCGGCGGAACAGCAATGGTTAGCAACTAGAGGAGAATTTCAAGAAAAGCTGGTTTTTAACTCTTACCGTCGTCGAAAATTGCAGGAAAATGTGACAAAGTACGGCATTATCAATACTTTTTTAGTTTTGTTTAATCTAGCAGCATCGCACGAGCTTTCTTGGTCGCTTTTCATTTTACTAACTTGGGGATTGGGATTGTCGCTGAATGCTTGGAATGTTTATCAAACTGAAGGGGAAGATTACGAAAAAGCGTTTCAGCGGTGGCGGTTGAAGAAACAAGTCGGAGAGTCTATTGGTACTGCGACGAATAAGTTTATGAAGTGGTTGCAGTCGTGAGTTACTATGGTAAAAAACGCGATCGCCCTTTATTTTACGTCATACTCAAAAGCGCTCGCCCTTTTCCTTCCCAAGGCGCGATCGCACTTTAAATCCGCGACTCCTTTTATAAATCGCGGATTGGCGCGTTATAGTTACGGCTAATCGAGCTTAGCAGCATCTTCAACCACAGGATGAATTAAAGCAGATCGAAAACCTTGCCGAATTTCCGAACTCAAATACCGGCGCTGCAAAATCTGCCATTTTTGCCAAGCTGCATAGCGGTTTTCTGCCAACAAACCAGCTAACTTCGGCAACTCTTTTTTCAGATCGCGATCGACAAACTCTGTCAGAAACTCGCCTAAAACTTCACTGTCTTGAATATCGCCCAAACATTCCTGAATAGCTTTTACATCTTCGACATAAACTTCGTAAGTCTCGCTGTAAAAATCCCCAAACAGATTCATCAAATAGCGAACTCGCTTAGCTTGCTTCCGCAAATCGTGCAGAATAGTTCCCTCGGCTGCTAACTTCTCTTCGACAGCCTCAGCATTCAAATCATCAGCAACTTTAACTTTGCCATCCTCATATTCTGTGCCCAACAGCCAAGCCGGATGCAGGAAAAACTCACTGACTTGAGGTAACAGTAAATCTGGCAAAACCTCAGCAATTGGCAAATGTTCGATCGCCTGAAACTGCGGTTCTTCCAACCAATCCTCGATCGACTGCTTCAGCGATTCGTAGCTTTTGTGCTCTAAAATCGCCCGCACCCCTTTCAAAGCCCGCTGGCGCTGTTTGAGCAAATTCAACAAAGCTTTATCTAAAACTTCCTGTTCTTCAGTCGGCAAATTCTGGTAATAGCGGTTTTGCAGACTTTCGAGCATCACATCCAAATCCCTGAGCGTTCCCAGAATCCGCCCCACCTTACCAATTTTACGTTCCGAAGCCTCTTTTGGCCAATCTAAAACCGGAGCAAAACCAGTCACAGCCGATCGCAAACGTCTCAATCCCACGCGCATTTGATGAAGTTCTTCCGCGTCTTTGTCCTTGATAACTTCAGCCTCGTGGGCTACACTTTTGCGGAAATATTTCTCAATCGCCCCAGATGCAGCGTCTCCGAGAGTTTTAACTTGAGTTTTAACTTTGGCTGATGTTTTTACGTTCATAACAGGTGTAGATTCCACTTTGCCGATCGACTTTAATCTCGATTTCAAAGCTTTGCTAATAAGGGGTTATATCCTAGCACACACTTTTAATTTACGAAGCGCAACCCGAATAAATCTTAATATAAAGGGCTTGACAATTTCTACCCAATCAGCATTTAGCCATCTTCAATCTAAAATCTAAAATAAAATTACCCTCCCTCACCCTTGAGCTCATAAAAATCAGATTTCTGGCGCGCTTTCCCAAATAGGTTAAGATCGCTGCAAACCGATATTTATTCGCCAAAGGGTGAGAGAGGGTGCGATCGGGAGGACAAGTTTTAAATTAAATCAACCCCGCCCAGGCTGCCCGACTTCAAAGAGGCACTTTAGCCTTTCCAGTCTTTCTCAGATTGTTGGAGCACGTAGGTTGCTACATCCTCGATTTGTTGGGGCTTCAACTTAGCGCCGAAAGCAGGCATAGCATTTTTGCCCTTAGTTACCTGAGTGGTAATAGCTTCCAGAGAATTCATACCGTACTTCTCAAGAGCTTCCTTTTTCAAGGTTTTCATGGCCATAACCACGTTGCCGCCACCGATGTGACAAGCAGCACAGTTCGAGCTAAAGATTTTAGCTCCGTTAGCGGCATCTCCTGCCAAAGCAGGGCGGCCAAAGCCGACGGTAAAAATTGCGATCGCTAACAGGGCGATCGATAAGAGTCTTTTCAACGCAGTTCTCCTCTAATGGACACGCAAAGGGTGATTCTTTAGATATTTTACCTGTTAAAACAGGCGCGATCGCGCAGTCGTATCGCCTTCTTCCGAGTAATTTACCACTTTTTGGCAGTGGCAGTTCAACTCTCAAAATTCTCCACGCCCCAGCCCGGAGCTTTCTGAGCAGCCCGGATCACAAAAGCCGCTAAATTTTCAATCTCAGCCTGTGGCATCCAGCTTTCCGGCACTTGGCGGCACCAAAAAGTCTCCTCAGTACCGTCATAAGTCATCGGTTCTCTCAGATACGCCACCAGACTATTGATGTTGTTGCGGGGAGGCGTTGCCCCTTTGAGGTCAGCCAAAGACAGAGATATCGTCGGATCGGGCAAATTAGCTCCTCCGACGTGACAATTCAGGCAATTTTGCTCGAACAATACCTTGCCCGCAGACAAATCCTGAGCCGAAAACAAGCGAGTATGTCCCTCAGAGTCCAACTCCAGAGCCACAGGTTCGCTGGCTTGTAAATACCTATTCACGTAAGAATCGGCAGCAGCCAAAACAGGTTGAGGAGCCCACAGCACGAGTGGCAAAATAATTAACATCCCCAACAGAAAGCAGACAAAAGCACCACGACGCAGCATGAGGGACTACAACCTTTTGCGATAATCAATGAGCAGGAGGTAAATTTTAGATTTCAGATTTTAGAGCGAAAAACGACCAGCCAGCAATTCTTGCCAAACTTCAGCCCTCTCCCAATCCAAAATCCAAAATCTAAAATCTAAAATCTAAAATCGATTAGCGAGCGCCTTTGCCACCAGCCCACTGCTTGGAGACAATTTTCGGCTGCAACAGAATGTGACCGGCAATCGCGTACAAATCGTCATCCGAGAGATTTCTCATCTCAGCGAAAATATCCGCACTCTTCATGCTCGGATGCAGTTCCGAAATTTCCTCAAACCCGTCATAAGTGGTGGGATTTTTCATAAAGTCCACCAGCGACTCAATATTATTCCGGGGCGGGTTGGCCAAAGCCAGAGTTTCCGGGCTCAAATTCACGTTCGGGTCAGTTTTTGTCATGCCGGCAGCGTGACATTGAGCGCAAGCCGAATTGAACAGGCGTTTGCCTTGCTGAACTTGTTTGAGGCTCAGCACCACCGGAGCACCCTTGTCATTCAAAGTCACAGTGCGAAGTTCAGGACTCAGTTCGACAGCCATCGCACTGCTGACAAATAACTGAAAGCTCAAGAATACAGCGGTCAGAGCAATGAAATATCTTTTAAGCATGGTTCTCCTTAAAAAAATCCGGCAAATTATTGAACGCTAAGAGATCGTACCTGGCAAACAGATGTGTGTTCAAAATTCCCTGATGCTGCAACAACTGGCGAAAGTTTGTGCAGCCATACCTTTAAAGGTAGAGGAATTTTGCGAGCTAATCTGCAAGAAGTTTTGAGTCGCGCCTTTTTTCGAGAGTGGACATAATTGCCTTAACATCCTCCAAAGCCAAACGGGTTTGAGGGTGCTTGTAGGCAATTTCCAACTCATCGCACAAGCGGATCACGTCTTCAACAGGGACGTTGAAGTCCTCTGCTATTTCTGCGATGGACAGGTCTGCAAAACCCATAATTTTTAGGTCGCTGACAGGTCAAAATTGAGTTGACGGCTATTAACTGAAAGCCGGACAATTTTAGAAAGCGCTGTTAGCTTGTTCTGTTAGTTTGTTCTGAGATTTTGTTTGATCTATCGCAAGCTAACTAACCGCTAACTGCTACTAGGCATTTTTGCCCAGCCAAACTCCAGGGCCAATCAACTTCCGATCAATATCATCCCACTGCTGCGTCGTTATTACCAATAGGACTTGCGCGGGCGGGGTTCAAAACCCGGTGTCTGCGTGAACGTCTCGTTACCAAACTCAATATTTTTGGTAGAAGTCGGGTTTTGAGCAATTCCTGAGAAATGTTTCGTCTCTCCACCGGACTCACCAACAGACAATCATCCGGCGCTGCAGCTTAGGGAGAAAGTTTGAAAGCGTGAGTCTGCGGGGGCACAGCGTGGCCGTCGCTGCCATCGAGGGCGGAGAATTCCGAGCCGGCCAAGAAAGGCTGGGGCTGGTGGAGGCTGATGAGCTGAGCGAGAGTTTTCTTTAATTGAGTCCGGGGTACAATCAAGTCTACAAAACCGTGGGCGAAGGAGTATTCGGAAGTTTGATAATTTTCCGGCAGCTTTTCCCGCAGAGTTTGCTCGATAACCCGGCCGCCCGTAAAGGCCACAGTAGCTTTTGGCTCTGCAATTATAATGTCTCCCAGCATGGCAAAACTGGCGGTGACGCCGCCTGTGGTCGGGTGGGTCAAAATTGGGATGTAAAGCAGTCTCGCTTCCCGGTGGCGTTCCAGAGCCCCGGAAATTTTAGCCATTTGCATCAAGCTGAGCATTCCTTCTTGCATTCTTGCACCACCGGAAGCGCACACCACGATCACGGACAAGCGTTCCCGGGTGGCGTGTTCGATGAGGCGAGTTAGCTTTTCTCCGACAACTGAGCCCATGCTGCCGCCGATGAACTGAAATTCCATGACTCCGAGGGCGACTGGCAAATTTTCTAGTTTGCCGATGCCTGTTTCTACGGCGTCTAGGTGGCCTGTTTTTTCTTGAAATTCTCGGAGTCGATCGCTATATTTTTTTCGATCGCGAAATTTCAGGGGATCGGTGGCGTGCAGTCCTTCGTTAAGGGGTACCCAGGTATTGGGATCGATCAACTGCTCGATGCGATCGTCACTGTAAACTCTGATATGATGCCCGCATTCCAAGCAAACCATTTGATTTGCTCGCAGGTCTTTGGTATAACTGAGGGCACCGCAAGCTTCGCATTTATTCCAAAGTCCGTCCGCAATTTCTCGTTCCGGCCGTTCTTGGGAGTTCGGTACTGATTTTCGTCGATTTGCAAACCAATCAAATAGAGACATTAAAACTTGGTAATTGTTAACTGTTGACTGTTGACTGTTGACTGTTGACTGTTGACTGTTGACTGTTGACTGTTGACTGTTGGCTGTTGGCTGTTGTTATTTGTGAGTTGTTAGCTGCTACCAATAACTAATAACTAATAACTAATAACCAATAACCAATAACAACAGACAATAAACAACAGACTTGACTACTGACTATTGTCCTCTTCAACTGGACTGATGAGGAGCCATGCTGTTCGCTGGTGTTGTGGAAGAACTTGCAGGGCTGTAGCACTTCCAGCCCCGAAATAAGATGCTATGCCCAAGTCTACAATCCGGGCTGGGATTTCATGAGCAGCTAGGAGCTGCTGCATTAATTCCGCTTCCCAACGAAAGCTAGTAGTTGTAAGTGTAATCCAAGACACGGAACAATTTTACCAATTTTTGAGACAATATTATGTTCTATCGCGCCTGACTGCCTGCCGATCAGAAACTAAAATTCGGGAAAAACAACTGCAAGTAAGTAGATAAGATCGCTTCCCCCCACAGAGCAGTAATTGCTGCACCGAGAGCCAGAAACGGGCCGAAAGGCATGGGTTGACGCCGATCGAGCAAGCCGAGGGCGATCGCCCCGCCACCGGCAAAAGCCCCGGCTAAACAGGCGATGAATCCCGCTAGCAGCAAGTATTTCCAGCCCAGCCAAGCTCCCATCAAGGCGGCCAATTTGGTATCTCCGGCGCCCATAGCATTCTGCCCGAGGCCGATCGTGCCGGCGAGTCCAATCGCGTCAAACAGCCACAACCCGACAACTGCTCCCGCGATCCCATCGAGTACCAGATAGTGTACCGAGTCGATCGGACTAAATGTCGGCCACCAACCTTTCGCAATTTGGAAAACCAATCCGACCACCAAACCCGATCGAGTTAAAGAATTAGGCAAAGTCATTGTATCGCAATCAATCAAAGACAAAGCCAACAGCCAGCTAAACAAAGCCCAAAAACCAAGAGTTTGCACTGTTACGCCAAACCGCCAGAAGATTAACAAAAACAGCAAACCCGTAGCTGCTTCCACCAGTGGATAGCGGGCAGAAATCCGACTGCGGCAGTGATTGCAGCGTCCCCGCAGCCACAGCCAACCGAACACGGGTATATTTTCGTAATTTCTGAGTTGATTTAAACATTTGGGACAGCGAGAAGGAGGGTGGATCACCGACAAACCCGCAGGCAACCGATAGACTACCACATTTAGAAAACTGCCAATAGCCGATCCCAAAATAAAGACGATCGCCGTGACAAGGCAATTAAAGATAATTTCCATTAATTTGTCTGTTGTCTGTTGAAAGTTGACTGTTGTCTGTTGTCTTTTGACTGTCGTTATTTATTAATTGTTAGATTTTGTTCGGTCAATTACCCATATGTTTGTAGTATTGACTTTAGTCAAGAGTCAAATTCTGAGGACTTTAGTCCTCACTACAAACCTCTTTTTTGACAATCGTTCAAGCTAACATAAATATTAGTTGTCACTTTCCAACTCGCAATGCCCAATGCCCAATGCCCAATGCCCAATGCCCAATGCCCAATTACCAATTAATACATTTGAGATTCAATTTCGTCAAAAGTAACAAAACGTTCACCGGGCAACAAAACGGGCTGCGAAGCAAAAATTACCTGACCTCGATCGCTTCCTTGACTGACAACTACACCCGCCGGACGCTGCATCTGCTCGGAATGCACTTTCAGATACATACCATAGGCCGATCTAGCAGCTCGGATCAAATCGGGAGCTAGCAAGCTGTGACTTTCAGAAGTTTCTATCGTGGGTTCTGGGTTGGGCTGGTATAGAGTCACGGGAAACTTATCATAATGGTATAGGTCGAGTTACTGGTGTGGCCTCTCGATCAATAGAACTTACCCTATTTTTTAAGAATAAACTTAGGTGGAAATTATTAATAGATTAACCTACAATCCTCCCTTAGCTGCGCTCGAACTGCAGCTGCGATCGCTCCTTTCCGCTCAACTTTACGCTGCTGCGTGGGTAGATCCGTCCCCCGCAACGCTAATGGGGGTTTTCGATCACCTGCGAACTCTGCGCTACATCCTCCACGACTACGTGCCCCGGCCCGTGTCCGAATCTCCGCCCAACCCGGGCGAGGTGCGCTACCAGTGGCAAACAGGCACCTTGCTGTTCACGGATTTGGCAGGATTTACGTCGCTGTTGGAAGCAAATGCGACCCAGGGGCGCAAGGGAGCTGAAAGCCTGCTGGGCGTGATTAACGACTATTTTGCCTCAATGATTGAAATTGTCAGCAAATCGGGCGGGGATTTGCTGGAGTTTACCGGAGATGCGATGCTGGTGCAGTTTCTGTCAGGAATTCACCAAGAGGATACAGCGAGGGCGGTGCGGGCGGGTTTGCGGATGCAGCGGGCGATGGCGGAATTTGCCAATATTGAAACGGCGCGGGGTGTTTTGTCTTTGAGAATGCGGGTGGGCATTCACTGCGGCCGCTATATTAGTGCTGACATCGGTACGCCGCTGCGGATGGCTCACGTACTGCTGGGGCATTCAGTCCAGCAAGCCAAGCAAGCTGAGGGTTCTGGAACTGTGGGGCGGGTGTGTGTGACTGAAACTGCTAGAGAGTCTTTGGGAGAGCAATTTCGTTTTGAACCCGGGAAACAGGGTTATTTTTTGGTGGCGGACGATTTCACGGACGATCGACTCGGAGAGTATGATATCACTTTGACTGGGCGGCGGATGCCGAGTTCGGTATTGCTCGATCGCAGCGTTCCGGGTTTGGTAAGCGAAATCGGGGAAGCTGTGAAGCGGCTTGAACCCCTTGCTAGTTATATTCCCAAAACGATCCTGAGACTGCTGGTTGAAAATGCCGATCGGCGCAAAATACCGCCGGATTTTCCTGAACCGACGGTGATGTTTGTCAACTTGATCGGTTTACCGGAGTCTGTGGAGAAAGCTTCGCCGGAGGAAGAAGTCAATCTGGTAGTGAGTTATTCTCGGGTGTTTGCGTCGATCGATGCTGTAGTGTCAGCTAAAGGGGGCGTGTTGCAAAAAGTAACGGCGCACTTAGACGGTTCGGATATGCTGATTTATTTTGGCGTGCCCGACGCTCACACGGATGACGCCAGCCGCGCGGCTAGTGCGGCGATTGCGATCCGAGATATTATTGCAGGTTTGCCTCTGGTAATTATCGCGGGTGAAGAAGTAAAAGTAAGCTGTCAAATTGGGCTGTCCCGGGGGTCGGTGTTTGCTGCTGAGGTTGGGGAACCGCGAGGGCGCAGGGAGTTTAATATCCTCGGCGATACGGTGAATACGGCGGCTCGGTTGATGAGCAAGGCGGGGGAAAACCAAATTTTGATTGGTGAAAGGGTGTGTGAGTCGATCGAGCTAAACTTCATTTGCGAGGCTTTGGGAGCTGTTGCTCTGAAGGGGAAATCTGCTCAAACTCCGATTTTTGCTTTGCACAGTGCAAAAGGGGAGAAGGGAAAAGGGGGCGTTTAAATAACTTTGCTGGGCAATAGTTGTACAGGTTTTATGGTTCACAAAGGCAAGTACAGCACAACCGCTTTCCACTGTGACTACTAAATGTTATTTTTCTAATTTTTTAGGATACATCACAATCAAAACCGCCACTTCGTCAGATCGGTTCCGGTTGCCTCGGAATGATTTAACAGCAGAGAACGCAAAGAACGCAGAGGGAAATCGCAGAGAGATGAATAATTCCCATGAAGGGCGGAATTAATATCACTCGCATAGACTAAACTCCGATCGATACTTCACCGTTCCGCTGCAATCCTCCAAAACTCCACTTTCTAACTCCAAAACCATAAAAGCTTCATCGGGCACATCATATTCACATTTCAAGCTCTTTCTGCTAGCAGGAATGAACCCAAAACGCGAATAGAAATCTGGATGACCAAGCACAACCACTGCCTGAAATCCCGATCGCCTGCACTCTTCTAAACCGTGCTGGATCAGCAGCGTTCCTATACCTTGGCGCTGATATTCCGGAAGAACTGCGACTGGTGCCAACCCCAGAATCGACAAATTGCTAGAACATTTACCTTCGACGACAACCGGACTGAAGAAAATGTGTCCGACAAGGCGATCGGATGGTAAGGCAACGAAGGAAAATGTAGATGCAATTCCCCGCAATCTATCGACTAAGTTAGCCTCATTTTCTCGCCCGAATGCCGCAATATTAATGTTGCGAACAGCTTCTACATCTTCTGGCTTTTCACTACGAATATCCATAGCTTACATTGATTGATTGTTGTGCTGACTAACAGCCGTTATTGCGGTACAAGCTGACCGGAAGACAATCGCTTAATGCCCTCCATCGCTGTAGTTTCTCCCGCTTTGTCACCGCCTTCGCGGGCAATTTTCAAAGCTCGCTCGTAGGATTCTAGAGCTTGAGGATATTGACGGAGACTTTCATAAATTGCGCCCATATTGTTGAGCAAGCGTCCGATACTTGTCTTGTCGCCGATGGCTTCTAACATCGGTATTGCTTGCTGAAAATAGATCAGCGCTTGAGTATCTTTACCGAGTTTGCGAGAGGTAAGTGCCATGTTGTTGAGGAGGCGGCCGACGCCAGCCCTATCTCCGATTTCCCGGCGAATTGCTAAAGCTTGGTGGTAAAATTCCATCGCTCTATTAAAGTCGCCGATGTTGTAGTAGACGCCGCCCATGTTATTGAGGGTACGGCCTAAATCGCGCGGTTCGCCGGAGGCCGTACGAATCGTGCGCGCTTGCTGGTAAAATTCGATCGCCTTGGCGTAATTGACCTGTTCTGCGTACACGGCCGCGATGTTGTGGAGAGATTCTGCAATTCCAATTTGGTCGTTGGCAGTTTTGGCAAGTTCCAAAGCTTCTTGGTGCAGTTTCATCGCTTCGGAAAAATTGTCCGCAACCCGGTTGACGAAACCAATGAGATTGAGAGTGCGCGCGATACGAGGCCCTTCGCCGATTTCTCGGTGAATGACTAAAGCTTGCCGCAAAACTTCCAAAGCTTTGGGCTGCGAACCCATTTCGGCGTAAACTTCCCCAATATTATTGAGGGTTTCTCCGATTCCCGGTTTGTCGCCTAGTTGCTTGCGAGTGGCCAAAACTTGCTCAAAAGTCTGAATTGCTTCTCGAAACAAACCCTCACGGTGCTGTTTTACTCCTGTTTCAAAAAGTTTGTCTGCTTGCATTTTGGGGTCAGTTGCTTGGGCGCGCTCGCTCGCTTGGGCGCGCCTCGCATTTATAATGGGGGCATAAGCCCGAGCGTCTGAAATTGCCAGCAAGCTGAGTGCGGGCGATAAGACAATACTGATAGCTGTGATATAGCTGAAGTGGTAAGAGCGGCTGTGCACCGATCGAGTCCTCCAATAGCCAAGTGATAACTATTAAGATAGAACTTTTTGGGGTGTTCCTGCCGAATTTTTTCTCAATCCCTAGGTTCTGACTGGGTTTTTGTCTTGCCAGACTGCCATAATCAGCGGCATATTGTTGAGAGCGGATATGACAGCAAAGTTTTTGCTGGGTGGAAGCGATGCTTTTTCTTGGCTTTGCAAGATGATGTCCTGTTGGTCAAGCGTAATCCAAGCAGTTCCTGACAAAACTTGAATTTCTCGATGAGTTTGAGGCAATCTGTATACCTCGTTTTCCATCAGAATAATGCGATCCTCTTCGAGGGCTCCGCTAACGGGCGCTGCACATTCGGAAGATATTTGAAGCATAGCATCTCCTACTTGGTTATTGGTAATTGCTAATTGGTAATTGCTGATCGAGGACTGTATTTCACTTCATTTCTACGCAACCCACACACTACTATTGGCAATAACGCCGATCGATCCAAGCGCGCATTTCATCATCCGTCGCCACGCAGGTAGAACGACCAGTCGCCCGATCGCAACCGTGCCACCAAGTGTTACCATAGCGATCGCACGCCTGCCAAATTCTCAGTTCGTCCTCACCAGAAATGAGGTAGAGCCAAAACTGCCTAATTTGATTAATCGCCCAAAAGAGCGGTAGCCCTTTCTGTTTTTCGGATGGTTTAGGTCGAGCGGCTATCGAAACAACTTTCTTTTTTGGGGTATCGATGCGATTTCTGTAAGTAGACATAGCCAACACCTTCAAGCTATAGTTTGCTACAAAAATTGCACCAATAAAATGACACACAACAGCTTAAGAATGCAATATTTCCATCGCAATTACAGCACAATATTGTTGTCGTGCAATTCCTGTAAAAGTCTATCTGTTACCTGATAAATTAACCTTAACTCTGCGACCATTGACAATCAAAGCATTGCTTGCATAGGTTGTATGAATAAAATCGATATATCGAAGCCCTTGTGACAATTTGGGTACTACTGGCACAAATGATATGAACGAAATCAATACGCGGCGGATGAAACTCTCTCAGATTCAAGCTTTGATAGCTGTAGCAGACTGTGAAAACTTTAGCGAGGCGGCCTTGCAATTGGAACTGTCCCAATCCGCCGTCAGCCACGCCATCGCCTCTTTAGAAACAGAATTGGGAGTGCAATTGTTCCACCGAGGGCGACACGGTGCTCAACTGACGCCAGTCGGGGAAAGGGTGCTGCTTCACGGGCGTCAAATAGCCTGCGCCTTAGAAATGATGGTGAAAGAAGCGGATTTAGAAAAAGGTTTGCAGGGAGGCCAGGTACGGATAGTTACTTTTCGGAGTGTCGCAACTCATATCCTACCGGGTATTATTGCTAAATTTCGCAGTTGCTTTCCCAAGATTGCCGTCAGCATTACCGAAGTTTATTATACCCAAGCTGTGGAAGAGGCTTTGCGATCGGGCAAAGCAGACATCGGCTTTGTCTCTCTTCCCATCTCGGATGAATTTGAAACTAGAGAAATTTTGCGGGATAAATATGTTGTATTGCTGCCGCCAACTGCCCAATTGTCAAGTGCTAAGATTACCTGGAAAGAATTAGCGGCTTATCCGTTGATTTTGCAGCCGGTAGAAAATGCTTGTTCTGTACCGCTGCGAAAATATTTGACTACTTCGGGGTTTCCCTTAAATATCGCTTACGAACTCAGCGAAGATTCAACTATTGTCAGTATGGTGATGCAAGGTTTGGGTACAGCAATTCTTCCCCGTTTGGCCGCAGAACCGATACCTGCTTCGGTGAAAGTTTGCAGTTTGCCTGCGGATTTTGAGAGGGTAATTGGGGTAGCTGTTTTGAGGGATGCGCTGTTAGTTCCGGCAGTGTTTGCATTTTTGGATGTAGTTAAAAGTGCGATAGAGGTTGATAGTGAGGGCGAGTTTGCGATTAATCCTTCATGAGAAACCTAAGTCAGTTGTTATTGGTTATTGGTTAGATTTGGATTTTGTTACCGCAGATATCAGCAGATGAACGCGGATGGGATTGTATCTGCGTTTATCTGCTGTTGAAAAAAATCGCATAACCAATAGTGCGATCGCTTATTTACTGCTAATGCGCTTAGCCACAAGACTAGAACTATCGCCTTGGTGGAATTTGATTCGACCGTCTACCGAATTTTTATCCTTTAATTTGAGCCAACCGCTACCAAATGCAGGATCGTTCTCATCATTACCGTCCCATGTAAACTCAAATCGCTGATCCTTTCCATCTTTTACGACTTCGCCGTCAATTTCACCTGAGACTAAACCGAATTGAAATTCTCCTGAACCTGTTTGATCAATCTCGATATACGCTTCAACCTCCATGTCCAAGTAATCACTATCCCACATTCCCATCTCTGTGATCCGCCATTTACCGCTATATTGCATTCCTTTCATCCTCCACTTGTATTAATATTCGTCATCTCTCTCACCCAGTTGCGGAAATTCACCTCGGCTTCTACCTCATCTAGCTGCGCTGCTGCCAAAAATTCGTATAGCTTGGACTTGGGAAGTATCGTAAAAGTGGGGCTGACCGATACTTCCGAATACTCATCGTTCTCTAGCTTATAAATTCGCCATTCTCTACCATTGTAACGCCAAAATTCCGGTACTCCCATACTGGCATAGAGAGCAGGCTTGTTAATATCAGTATGGGTGATATCTATTTCTACTACTAAATCGGGTGGCGGATCAGTGGCTAAATCTACTGTACGACCGACTACGAGGGGCTGATTTTGGATGTAATAGGCATTGTCTGGTTCTGCACCGCGCTCTAAGTCCGATCGCTCTAAGGTTGTCGAACCCATTGTTTTGATTTTTAAACCTAGCTCTACTACCAAAATCCGAATCAAAAGTTCGATTAAGCGTGCTGAAAATTCGTGTTCTTCTAAAGGCATGGTAATTTCTAAAATCCCTCGGTCGAATATCAATGTAGCTGCTCGTTTATCGCCCAAAATCTGTAGCAGTTGTTGATAACCCTGCCAAGTAATATTTCTAAACACCACTCGCTGTTCGCCTATGGGTAACGGTGGTGCGATCGGCGCAAGAGAAATCATATTTTTTACTTCCAGCTATGAGATTTCTAAGATAACATAAGGAACAGGCATATTGCCTGTTCCACAACTAACCAATTATTGATTGTGGAACGAACAGGCAAGATGCCTGTTTCACAACTAACCAATTATTGATTGTGGAATAGGCCCCAGAACCCGTGCAAAGGAACAGGCAAGATGCCTCTTCCACAATTAATAAAATTATGGATTGTGGAACGGGCAAGATGCCCGTTCTTAAAAATAGTCAACAACTTCTATTTACTCTGATCGGTTCTCTGCCGCAAAATAAATTCAGCTAGTGCTAAATCTACGGGGGTTGTGACTTTCAAATTCGTCTCTTCTCCCTCCACAATTCGCACTGGTAAACCGCATTTTTCAAACAAAGCCGCATCGTCGGTAACTTCCCAACCTTTCTCTCGCCCTTCTTCGTGACACTGCTTTAACAATTTAACTTCAAATCCTTGGGGAGTCTGGGCTGCCCACAAATTGCTTCTGTCTGGGGTGTCTCGCACGATCCGACGCTCATCTACGACCTTAATCGTATCCTTGACCGGGACGGCGACAATCAAGCCCGGACAGCTCAAGAGGGCCTCGGCGGATCGATCGAACAATTCAGCAGTTGCCAAACACCTGGCGCCGTCGTGAATCAACACTCGATCGGCATTGGGTGGCAAAGCCTGCAAACCGTTGTAAACTGACTCTTGGCGGGTGGCGCCTCCTTGAATGAGTTCCACGGGCTTAACCAAAGATAAATCGCTCAGAATTGCCTTAAAATCAGGAAAATCGTCTGGCTGGCCCATGATGCCAATCCAGCTAATGTGCTGCGAAGCTTCAGCAGCAGCCAAAGTCCAACTCAGCAAAGGTTTTCTCAGCAAAGTCAGCAGCAGTTTGTTCCGCTGACTCCCCATCCGTCGCCCCGAACCTGCTGCAGGAATTAATAAGTGCATTTACTAACCGTTTTTAACCCAACTAGATATATATAATAAGAGCGTCCTGTACTTTTGAGTCAGTTGTTTAGCTGTCAGCCAGTAGCTTTTAAGGTCTAGAAATACTATAAGCTGATAGTTGAGAGCCGATCTCTGAGAGCTACCTCGATCAATAATAGCCCGATCGTTTATGATGCGAATACTAGCACTTGTCCCTGGCGGGATTGGCGACCAAATTTTATTTTTCCCCACTCTTGATGACCTCAAGCAGTCTTATCCCGACGCGCAAATTGATGTCATTGTCGAACCGAGGGCAAAGGGTGCTTACCGAGTCTGCAAATCCGTCAAAGAAGTCTTGACGTACAATTTCAAAGACCGCAACGCTATGGCAGATTTGGGCAATTTACTGGGCGTAATTCGCGATCGCGAATACGAAGCAGTGATTTCCCTCGGCCAGCGGTGGACTGTAGGGCTGCTGCTGTGGCTGACCGGGATTCCGCAGAGAGTTGGCTATTCGGGAACCAACGGTGCTCGATTTCTCACTGCTGCTGTACCGCTGAAAACTGAACAGTACGCCGCTTCAATGTACCACGATTTGCTGCAAGGATTTAACATTACAAATCCTTGTCCGGCGATCGCAATTAATGTACCAAAACAGGACATTCAGTGGGCGGAAGCCGAACAACAGCGGTTGGGCGTAAAAGAAAGCGGTTACATTTTGATTCACGGCGGTTCGAGTCAATTAGCTGTGTCTAAAGGTATTGACAAAATTTACCCTACAGACAACTGGAAGCAAATCATCGAAGACTGTCAGCAGCGGCAGCCGAATTTGCCCGTTGTTGTTGTGAAAGGCCCCGAAGATGCAGAGTTCGTGACAAAGTTAGTCGAGTTATGTCCCAATGTAAAAGTTATCTCGCCGGATGATGTTGGCAAGTTGGCGGCGACTATTGCTGCTGCTAATTTGATGATATGTACTGACAGTGCGCCGATGCACTTAGCTGTGGCGGTTCAAACTTATACTATAGCTTTGTTCGGCCCGACTGAACCGGCGAAATTGTTGCCAAAGAGCGATCGATTTTTGGGCATTAAATCTCCTACTGGCAAAATGGCAGACATCTCTCCTCAAGATGTTTTGAAGAAGGTTTGGGGCGGCTAAGAACAAAAGTTCGCAGTAAGGACTTTTAGCTGGTTCCCAGGCTCTCCCTGGGAACCCATATCTAGAGGCTCTGCCTCGCTTATGGGGGCTTCACAGGAGGCAGAGCCTGGGGACGAGGAATCATTTTCCGTAATTCCTCTTTCGTTCTTCGTTTTTCCACAAGCTCCATCATCTGCTGTAATTCCTTCTTCTTTTGGTTGGCAAACCGAGTGGCGGCAACAGTTGTTACTCCTCCCGCGGTAGTAGTGATAGCACCTTCCTGAACTTTATTAGAATAAACAAGTCCCACACCTACGAAAGCAAGAATTGCCGATGTACCGATGACGGTAAGGGCGACATTGTAGCTTTGGCGAACTTGTCGCAGCAATTCTTCCAGTATTTCTTCTGCAATGTCGCTATAATCTTCATCAGGGTGCGATTTGCTGGATAAGTTAGATTTCATTTAACAGACCTCTTTGGTTTATCAATAATTGTTTTGTGTCCTGACAAAATCATGACATCAATTTCATTTACTGCGGTTTATCACAGGTATATAATTAGGTATATGAGAGGTCGGTTTAATCAAAGTATAGTCAAGGTCTAATCAAAGTAGAAAAAGCATTCCCAGATTTGGTAGAAGGTTTGAATTTGATAATTTGATTGACAGATTTGTTTACTTAATTTACAATTAAAACTTAAAACTTGGGTTAACTTAGATGGATTGGAAGGAATTTATTGAAGGTGAATCTTGGAGACATGGGTTATCTAAGGAACAAATGGAAACATTATTAGAAACATTATGCTCTTCTACAGATGCACACACAAGTCAGCAAAAAATTGCCGATAAATTCAATATATCAGTACCTACTGTAAAACAACGGATGGGAGAGGTTTACAAGGGATTTGAAAGAACCTTTCCTGAACTTGGTAAACAAAAAGGCGCAGGTAAGTTGAGGCTTTTGTATAAAAAATTAAGAGAGAACTATAGTCAAATATCCCAACCAGTAGTTACTCCTCAACCTTCTAACTCATCTCCCTATCCAGAAGAATTTATATCGTTAATAAAAAACAACAATAAGACTTTTTGTGGCCGCCGATTTGTTTTTGAAGCTTTTGAGCAATTTATCAGCACCAATGAAAAAGGTTACTTTGTCTTAGTCGGGTATGCAGGAATGGGCAAAACCTCTCTTGTTGCCAAGTATGTTTATGATCATCCAGAGGTAATTTCTTACTTTTTTACCAGGGATTATCAAAATAAACCAGAGCAATTTTTAAACTGTATTCGCCGACAACTTATTGACCGTTATGATTTGGATAACTCAGAAGAAGATAATCTACCTGCCTTGTTGTCTAAAATTACAAACAACACGAAATTTAGTGGACGATTAGTCATTGTTGTTGACGATCTTGATGAAGTTGACCAAGGCAAAGTAGGGGGAAGAAATATTTTATATTTACCTAAAACTTTACCTGATGGAGTTTATTTTTTCCTAACAAGACAACCTTCTAATCTTAAGACAGATTATTATAATCTTAATAAAGATTATTTAAATACCGACTTAGGTACTCCAGTATATCAATTTAATTTGACTGATCAACGTCATATTGAACTTCACTATAAAGATATGACTGATTACCTGTCATATCCTAATGCTCAACAGAATCAATTGAATAGCAAAATCAATCATTGGATGAAGAATCACAATATCAGCAGAGAAACAATTATTGAAAGGATAGCTAAAAAAAGTGAAAACAACTTTAGATGTCTCAACTATTTAATACAAGATATTCTGGATGATTTTTATCAGGAGCCAATTTTCAATAAGTTAACGCCTGCACTGAGTAGGTATTATCAAACCCATTGGGAGGGTATGGAAATACAGGAACATGAACATAAATTAAGAAGGCAAGTTCTGTTATATATATTAGTTTATAAGAAGGGCTGTCAGATTCCTATTGATCAACTCGATGTAATTGCTGGTGAAGAGAAATGTGATATTGAAGATGTTTTGCGTGATTGGCTTAAGTATTTGAGACAAGAAACAAAATTCGGTAAAAACTATTATACTATCTACCATAGTAATTTCATTGAATTTATACAATCTCAAAATACAATGGAATCAAACCGACCTATCTTTCAAACAATAAACCAGAGAATAAAGGAGTATCTAAGATCACCTTAAAGCAAAACTAAAGTATTTGATTAAACTTAAAAAAGCTAACAACCATACCTAAAAAAATCCTATGCACCAATCCGATAAAGTTCAATCCAGTCAAACTGGAAAAATAAAGCTCAGAGAATCATACCAAAAAGCTGATTTTACCATAGAAAAACTAGCGATTCAAGCTCATGTTTCCCCTGACACAATTAAAAGATTACTCGGCACAAAACAAAATATTAATGGCGTAAACAGATGGCAAGTTACCAAAATAGCG
Organism: Microcoleus sp. B3-A4; assembly: GCF_036705385.1. Classification (NCBI taxonomy): domain Bacteria; kingdom Bacillati; phylum Cyanobacteriota; class Cyanophyceae; order Oscillatoriales; family Microcoleaceae; genus Microcoleus; species Microcoleus sp. B3-A4. The sequence goes on from NZ_JAUBUI010000035.1 coordinate 22,053, forward strand.
GAAGTTTTAGGAATAGAACCAACAGATATTGTTGACCCCAAAGATTGGTATGCCAAAAATTCGCTGCCGCCAGAGTTTGAATCACTTATAGCAGAAAAAAATCAATCCTTTTGCGGCCGCCAATTTGTTTTTGATGCTTTTCAGCAATTTATCAATGAAAATCCTTGCGGTTATTTTACAATCATCGGCGATGCGGGAATGGGCAAAACTTCGATCGTTGCCAAGTACGTCTCTGAACATCAATCTCCCTGCTACTTTAATATTCTTGTCGAAGGTCGTAACAGACCAGAATTGTTTTTGAAGAGCATTCGTCAGCAATTAATTGACCGCTATCAATTGCAAAATTTAGCAGATGCAGATTTACCAACTTTACTGGTAAACGTGGTGGACAAACTCACTACTGGCGAACGTTTGGTAATTGCGATTGATGCACTCGATGAAGTTGAACAAGAAGCAGGACAAAATCTTTTACACTTACCCACAACTCTGCCAAATCGGGTTTATTTCTTGCTAACGAGGCGACCCTATAACCTCAGCCATAAGCGGTTGTCTGTATCTCCTGGAGTTCCTGTAAAAGACTTATATTTAAGAGAAGGCGATATCAAAGAATATATTCGCTTTGCTCTTAATACCGATTCTGACGATAACAATGGACTGAGAAACTGGATTCAAACCCGCAGCATTCCCGATACAACTTTTGTCGAGCAAATGGCAGACAAAAGCGAAAATAATTTTATGTATTTGCGCTATGTTTTGCCAGCAATTGCTAAGGGCGATTACAATGACTTAAGTTTAAAGCAATTGCCAGACGGGCTGCAAGAGTATTATCAAAACCACTGGGTGCGGATGGGAATGGAAGCTAAGCCAGGGCAATTGATGGAGATTATCTTGTATATTTTACTAGAGTTTGGTACTCCGATCACCTGCGAGATGATTGCTGGAATTGCCGAGGTGGATGAATGCGATGTGAAACAGGTTTTAGAAGATGAATTTGTTGAGTATTTGAGAAAGCAGAATGTAGACGGACAAATCTGCTACAGTATTTATCATGGTAGTTTTCTTGAGTTTCTGAAATCCAAACAGAAGATGGATTCAAAGCGAAAGATTTTTAAGGAAATAAATCAACGGATTGCTGACTATTTAGAACAGGCAATGACATAAAATGGGAAAATTTGCGGACAAGTTGGCGACATAAAAAACTTCCGAGCAACTTATTTATCTGGACAGCTTTCGGACGATCGCGATCGCGAATCCACATTAATTTATGTTAAAGCCTAACACAACCTTGATTAAAGTCAGCTACCATAAACACAGAAACACGGTAAGCTCGAAGCCATGTACAGAGCAATCAAAGTTAGAATCTATCCCACGGCGGAGCAAGAATCCTATCTAGCTCAATGTTTTGGTAATACTAGATGGTTGTGGAATTATATGCTTAATGCCACAACTACTACCTATAAAGAAACAGGGAAAGGTCTATCTAAGGCTGCAATGGACAAACTTCTACCTGGATTGAAAAAAGAATACGAGTGGTTAGGGCTGGCTTATAGCCAAGTTCTACAACGGGTAACATTTAATTTGTCTAGGGCCTTCGTCAATTTCTTTGAATTCCGGGCAAAATATCCAACTTTCAAATCCAAGTATGGTAAGCAATCAATTCAATATCCTCAAAATGTGAAATTGATGGTAGAGAATTCTACTATTAAATTTCCTGGCAGTTTGGGTATCGTCAAAGCCGTATTTCATAGAGACCTACCATTCGTAAAATTCACGACTGTTTCGGTGTCTAAAAATACCGAGGGCAAATACTATGCCTCCATTCTTTTCAACCAAGAAGATAGACCTGTAACTGCGATCGTAGAAGCAATTGGTATTGATCTTGGCTTAAAAAACTTTGCCATAACTTCAGATGGGTCAAAATATGACTTGCCTAAAAAACAGTTAGCAAAACTAGAAAAAAACCGAAAACGCAAGCAACAGAAATTAGCAAGAAAGAAAAATAAAGCTTCACAAAAGCGTCAAAAAGCTAAAGGTTTAGTGGCCAACGTATCTAGTAAGATTGCTAGAGTGAGACAGGATTTTCTACATAAGCTATCTCGCAAGATAGCCTACGAAAACCAAGTGATTTGTGTAGAAGATTTAGCAGTAAAAAACCTGGTCAAGAATCACAAGCTTGCTAAAGTTATTAGTGACCAAGGTTGGGGAATGTTCCTGACAATGCTTAAATATAAAGCCGAGCAATTCGGACATACATATCAAGAAATAGGACGTTTTTTTCCTTCTTCTCAATTATGTAGTGAAACTTTGTTGCCGATACCCGCATTACAAAAAGGATGTGATTCTTTGGGTGTCAGGTTTGTAGATTGTCCCCACTGCTTAAAACAACATGACCGCGATATTAATGCGGCAATAAATATCAGAAATGAAGGTTTGCGATTATTGGCGTTAGGAACTAGCGCTACTGCCCTTGGAGGGGATGTAAGACCAAAACTATCAGGAGGTAAAAAATCTCTGATAGTCGAGGCAATCCCTGATGAATTGGGAAGCCTACACTGTAGCGTCAGCGGGCGTGTAGGTAGTTCACTCTCAAAGGTCACAGCAAGTCGGTAAAAGCAGTCGCCGTCACTGCGGATGGCAAGCGGGCGATTTCTGGTTCAGATGACAATACCCTCAAAGTCTGGGATTTGTTGAGTGGAAATGTGATTGCCAGTTTCACGGGTGAAAGCTCGATCGCCTCTTGCGCTATTATTGCACCCGATGGAGTCACAATTGTCGCAGGCGACGCATCCGGCCGCGTATATTTCCTGCGGCTAGAAGAGATGGAGGAACTAACGAATTCCTCACCTCTGTCAACTCCCATCTCTACCGATTCTTACCCAAAAGAATTTCAGCAACTCCTGCGAGAAAAAAACGAGAATTTTGCAGGGCGCAAGTTTGTTTTTTCTGCCATTTCCGACTTTCTGGACTCCCACAGCCGCGGTTATTTCACAATTGTCGGCACTCCCGGCTGCGGCAAAAGTTCCATCCTCGCCCAATATGTCAGGGCCCATCCTCGCAGTATCTATTACAACGCTGCAGTTGAGGGCAAAAATCGAGCTGAAGATTTTCTCGCTTCAGTCTGCACTCAACTGATTGACAAATACCTTGCCGCCAATGGGGAAACATCCGAAATCCTCAATCTCCGATCTCAACTTCAAAATCTCGAATCCGATGATGGGAGTTGGTTTCTGTCTTTGTTGCTTCAGCAAATTAGCGATAAATTAAACGATCGCCAAAAGTTGATAATAGTCATTGATTCTGTAGACGCGATCGCCCGCACCAGTCAGCCCCCCAGCACAAATCGGGAGCATAACACTTATGCCATAAGTACAAATACTCAGGAATACCTTACCCCTCATTAGTCCATAATTAAATATGTTTACCACTCTCGCAAAATTATGAATCCAGAGAAACAAAGAAAGCTCCAAGAATACACCAGAGCAATTGCTGAGATTTTATATACAGAAGCTGAATCTGAACAACAGTTGACGCTGGAAAGTATAGAAAAAACTATTCAGACACAGCTTCAGCAGTATGTTAGTCCCGAAATTGCCGCTTTTTTTTTAAGCAATCAACAGGAACAACTTCTGGCAGAACCAGAAAACTTACCAGTACATTAGGGATACTAAAAATCAGTGAAAAACAAGCTAAAATACTCGGAGTTAAGCCCTGCACAAGAATTAGTCCACATTTGGAACAATGTTGTCTGAGATTAAGTGCCAATATGTCATACGAGCAAACGGCAGTAGATTTAGAATACATCACCGGTGTCCAAACCAATGCCATGTCACAACAGAGATTAGTCCATCGGCAAGAGTTTCAGTTGCCGATAGTCACAGAACTAATTGAAGAATTATGTGTAGATGGAGGAAAAGTTAGATTAAGAACTGCACAGGGACTAGAATGTATCTACAAAGACTATAAAGCAATGCACACTAACAGGGGATTAATCGCGGTTTATCAAGATAACATTGGGCTGATTAATTGGGTCAACAGTCAACCCATCGCGTCAATTGTAACCTGTCGCTTGAGATGGACATGATGGAATTTGGAATATTATCGCTTTAGTTGCCCCAAATCGACAACGCCGAGAAATCCTTGACTGGTATCATCTGATTGAAAATCTGAATAAGGTTGGCGGTTCACAACGAAGAATCAATGAAGCCAAAGCTTATTTATGGATGGGACAGGTAGAAAAAGCGAAACAACTTTTTGCAAATCTGACAAAAAAAGCCGCACATAATTTCTGCGTATATCTCAACAAACACCGAACACGCATCGTTAATTACCACTATTATCAGTCAAATAAGATTTGTTCGATTGGCTCGGGTGCTGTGGAATCAGCAATCAAACAAATTGGTCGTCGTATCAAAATTTCTGGCGCACAATGGAATGAGCAAAATGTCCCGCAAGTCTTGGCTCATCGAGTAGCTTACTTAAATGGAATGATTGGTGTCAATCTCAAAGCCGCAGCTTAAATTATCATCAGTATTTATACTGAGCGCATAACTGTTATGCTCCCGCACAAATCTGTTTTATCTGCCGAGATATTTGGGCGATCGTACTTATTTTATCCTCGCCCGCCGCCCGTTTTTGAGAGAGAAATCCGGTTTGTTAATTGAAACGCCCTCTCAAACTCTCGATTTAAGAGATTATCCCGCCCAAAATCGGGAGGATGCCCTGAACTACATTCAGCAATACCTATCAACCGCACCGGATTTAACTCAACCCGAATTCGGCCAACAACTCGCCACTGTCAGCGAAAACAATTTCATGTATCTGAGTCAAATGTTAAGGGCGATCGCCGAGAATTCACACCCCGATGCTAATCTGGGAGAGTCCTCACTTCCCTCTGAACTTCCTCCCGGTTTAGCAGCGTATTATCAAAACCACTGGCTGCGGATGACAGGTGATGGCTTATCGGCGATCGACTTGTCTGTGCTGAATGTTTTGGTACAATCAACAACAGGTTTGTCTGTAAGTGCGATATCCAATATAATTGATCGGGATGAATACGATGTTGAAAAAGTGTTAGACAATTGGATCGAGTTCTTAAATAAACAAGAAATTGGAGGAGAAATTTGCTATAGTTTGTATCATAATAGTTTCCGCGAATGGCTAGGAAAACATTCTATTTTAGAATGACGCTCGTACCTAAATTTTCGCTGTGCCAGCCTATAGTCTTCCTTGTCCAGTCTTCCCGATCCCCCCTTAATAAGGGGGGGACAAGAGTAGTCAAAGTCCCAAGCGGAAAAAGAGGAGGACGGGAACACTCAAAGTCCCCCTTCTTAAGGGGGATTTAGGGGGATCTAGACTCGACTATAAACGATAGATACAAAGGTTTTTAGGCTTAAGTTAACACCAACGAACACTGCCGCATCCTCACCCTAAACCCAATTTTCAAGCAACAATACAACAATGAAACGAGCAGTATTTCTTGACAGAGATGGCGTCCTCAATATCGAAGCCGGTTACATTCACAAAGTAGAAGATTTGCATTTAATCCCCGGAGTCGCCCAAGCTGTACGCCGTTTAAATGACAAAGAAATATTTTGCTGTTTGGTTTCCAATCAATCGGGCCCGGCGAGAGGTTATTATCCAGTTAGCCACGTAGAAGCTTTGCACAAACGCCTTTGTCAGCTATTAGAAAATGAAGCAGGAGCCAAGTTAGATGCTCTTTATTACTGTCCTTATTTAAGCGCAGCCGAAGGCGGAACCAACCCAGAATTCACGCGGTATACAACGTGGCGAAAACCAAATACGGGGATGTTGGTAGCGGCCGCTTGGGAACAGAATTTAGATTTGCGAAATAGTTTTATGGTGGGGGATAAAGCCACTGATGTTGATATGGCTCACAATGCCGGCTGTACTGGTATTTTGGTCCAGACTGGTTACGGAGAAAGTGTGTTGAGTGGGGAGTATCAGCACCATACTAAACCGGATTTTATTGCAGCAAATTTAGCCGCGGCGGTGGAGTGGATTTTGCAACACTTTGATTAGTATTTGTAGTGGCATTTAAGTTGTTTCTCGTGGAGTATTACAGGAAAGTGCTACGTAAGGAAGCGCGACTGTAAACGTTGTGCCGATGCCCATTTTGCTTTCGCAGGCGATCGCACCTCCTTGCAATTCCACAGCTTTTTTAACAATTGTTAATCCCAAACCGTTACCTTTAATCTTTCCAGTATTCTTGCATCGGTAAAACATTTCAAATATTTTCCCTACTTCGGTTTCCGGGATGCCGATACCTTCGTCTCGGATACGCAGAATTAGTAAGGGGGAGTTAATATTGGTAAAGTATGAATTGGAAAAGAAAGAGTGAGGAGACAAGCAGAAAATAGCTTCTTTGTCTCCTTCGCTTCTTGGACGGCATTCCAATTCCAAGGTGACTTGCCCCCCCTTGGGGGAATACTTGATGGCGTTGACTATTAAGTTAGAAATAATGCCGTGCAGCAATTGTTGATCTAATATTGCACTGGTAACATCGGACGGGATTAATGTTAGTTTGTGTTTGGCTTCATTTCCTAACTGCAATTGATCGAGCAAGTCTTGACAAAATTCGACTAAATTTATCGGTAATGGATTGCATTTGAGTTGGCCTGCTTCTGCTCGACCCATGAACAGCATATCGTCGATTAGCTGGTTCATCTTTTGGGTAGCTGAGTGCATCAGTCGCAAGGTTCTCACTTGGGCTTCGTCACTGCTGCGAGTTCGATCGAGCTTTAGCAGTTCCGCAGAAATTAAAATCGCGTTGAGCGGGTTCCGCAATTCGTGAGCGGCCATTGAAATATACTGGTTTTGGCGGTGCGATTTTTCTTCCACCGACTCTCTGACTGCTTCCGAGGCTTTGAGAGATTCTCGCATCTTGGTTTCGATTTCGTGTCTGTGCAGGGCAATCTCGATCGCCACGCGCAAATCATTTTGTTGAAATGGTTTGATAATATAACCGAATGGGTCTGTAAGTTTCGCTCTTTCCAGCGTTTTATCGTCGGCATAAGCTGTTAAAAATACTGTCGGCACATTCCTATTAATTCGGATTTTCTCTGCCGCTGTTACCCCGTCCATGTCACCTTTAAGCACGATATCCATCAACACTAAATCGGGCGGGGTTTCTATTGCTTTTTGAATAGCTTCTTCTCCTGAAGAAACTGTAGCTGTTACTGCATATCCCAGTTTTTTTAATCGACCTGCTATGTCTTGAGCTACAATAACTTCGTCTTCTACAACCAAAATTTGTATAGGGTTCATTTGTCGTTAAATACGCTGCCGATAATTTAACTCTTGGAAAATTAGAGTGTAGCAGGTTCCACGCTGACTGTCAATGGCAATACTTGCCTCTAATTGGTAAGCCAACATTCTTACTAATCGCAATCCTAATGTTTCAGTATTTTCCACATCAAAATCCGCCGGAAATCCACGACCGTTATCTTGAATAGTTAAATGAAATTGGTGGCAATTTATTTCATGAAAATTAATGGCTATTTCACCACCTAAACTTGAAACAAAGGCATATTTTAGAGAGTTAGAAACCAGTTCGTTAATAATTAATCCGCACGGAATAGCTGTTTCTATGTTTAAATAAATCGGGTCAACTTTGAGATTAAATCGGATTGAAGTATTGCCGCAACCAAAAGATTGATACAAATTAGCAACCAAGTTTTCGACATAGGGGGACAGAGCGATCTGATCGAGATTTTCGGATTGATAAAGTTGCTCGTGAATCAGAGCCATCGAATGGATGCGGGTCTGGCTTTCTTCAAATAAAGTTAGCGTCGCTTCGTCTTCAATATATTGAGCTTGAAGTTGCAGCAGGCTGGAAATTACCTGCATATTATTTTTGACTCGGTGGTGAATTTCTTTGAGCAATACTTCTTTTTCGCGGAGTGCTGCTTGGATGCGGGCCTCGGTAAATTTGCGATCGCTTATATCTTCAGCAATACCCGCGATGCGGTAAATTTTGCCCGATTCGTCGTAAATGGGAAAAGCTCGATCGCACACCCAGCGAGTTGTGCCGTCTGGCAAAAAAATCCGATATTCGGTATTGGTGGAATCGCCCTGCAACACTCGCCCCATTGCCTCTTCCAACAGGAGTTTATCTTCTGGATGCACCCACTCCATCATTTTTAAGGGATCAGCATAGAGTTCTTCGCGACTGCGCCCCCAGATTTGTTCGTAAGCTGGACTCAGATACAATAAATCGGTGAATCCTGCAGACATTAGCCAGACGGAATCTTGAATATTTTCTGCTAACTGGCGGAAGCGTTCTTCATTTTCACGGATGGTTTTTTCTGCCTGTTTGTGTGCGGTAATATCTACTGCAATGCCCACGATGCGGTAAACTTTACCAGAGGGATTTATAATCGGAAAAGCCCGATCTCGAATCCAGCGGGTTTTGCCGTCCGGCCTAACAATTCGATATTCTATCTCGTCTTCCAACTCAATTTTTCTAGTTAAATTAGCAATAACGCGCTCGCGATCTTCTGGATGGAGGGAATCTGCAAAAAAGCGCCCATTAGCATACAAATCAGCGCAGCTTCTGCCCCAAATCTTTTCGTAACCCGGACTAATATAAATAATTTCCTGGGGTTGAACGTTTACCATCCAAAACACGCTTTCAATGTTTTCTGCTAGCTGTCGGAACCTTTCTTCGCTTTCTTTCAGCGCTGCTTCGGTTTCTTTGCGATCGCTAATATCTTCGGTCACTACTACATTGTAAATTGCCCCGCTCAGTGGTTCTTGGATGAGCGATACTGTAATATTTACCCAAACTACAGTGCCGTCTTTGTGCAGCAAGCGTTTTTCCATTTTAAAACTGTCAATTTCCCCGGCAAATAATTTATTATTTTGTTTTAAATCTGCATCTATATCTTCTGGGTAAGTAACGTCCATCCAAGTTCGCGACAGCAGTTCGCTCGCACTATATCCGACTATCTCGCAGAATTTTTGATTAACTCGCAAATAGCGGCCTGTTTGGTCAGGGTGGGTAATGCCGACTGCCGCTTGTTCGACGGTTGCCCGAAAGCGTTCTTCGCTATCTCTGAGCGTTGCTTCTGCTTTTTTGCGATCGCTAATATCGCGCTGCACGCCAAAATATCCGACGATTCGGCCGTGGGAATCGTAAATGCAAATATAGTCGCCTTCCACCCAAATTATATTTCCGTCAAACTTGCGATTGTCATTTTCGATATGAATTCGGCCTTCATCAAAAAATTGCCTCATTATCTCTCTGCAGCCAGTAAAGTTGTGGGAGAATAAAGAGTCAAGCGTGCGGCCAATAAACTGTTCCCTAATACCTCCGTATTGAGCTATCAAAGCATCATTCGCCTTCGTTACCCGCCCGTTAGCAAACACGTAATCCAAGACTTTTTCTTTGTCAACTGTATCGTCCCAGTGTACGGGTTCGTCCAGCATCACAAAGAAAAAGCCCTCTAAAGATTGAGAAAAAAACAGTTCTAGCTGTTCCTGGCTTTCCCGCAGAGCTTTTTCTGCGCGCCAGCGAGAGAGAATTTCTTCCTGCAATTGATCGTTTGCTGTTTTCAAGTCTTCAGTGCGCTTTTGATATTTAATTTCTAGCTGATTTTTGATTTCTTCCAGCGCTATTTCTGCCTGTTTTTTTTCGGTAATATCTTGAGTAACGAGCATTCCTGCAAAAATTTCTTCCCGGTCATTTTCGACGGGAGCAACTGTTATTAAATAAACGCGATTTCCGTATTTATATTCAAAAGTATTCTCTTTTCCCGCCAAAGCCGCACGATATTTAGTCTCAAAAAGTTGCCAATCTTCAGGTGGGGATACTTCCCACAAGGTTTTGCCTTCCAACAGTTCTTTAGACAAACCAACTGCTGCCAAACCTTGACCGTCAACCAGAGTATAGCGCAAATCGCGATCGAACAATAACACCGAGCCATTTGGATAATGTTTGATGAGAATTCGGTACATTTCCTGGCTTTTTTCCAGAGATGCGATTAACCGAATGCGATCGTCCTCGGTGCTATCAAATTCAGTTACGGAACCCGAAGAGTCTGCATTCTCGACTGCTTTAAGTTGTGCTTCTAATTTCTGGCACAATTCTCTCTGCTGCTGCAAATCCTCTTCAAGTTGCCGAATTTTTGCTTTTTGCTCTGCTACTAATGCTTCGCAGGTTTCCAGAGGTCGATCGATCTTGGTAGGATCAATACACATAATTGCTCTAGGTTTGGCAGTTGCGGACTTGAGCTTTTTCAAGCCCATACTAACAAAGCTCAAGCCTTCACTGCATTAGCCAAAGTTTTTCTTAACTTCTTCCTTCTTCCTTTATTTAGGAACTCCCGCCGTCAAGACTTCATGGCCCTCCAGTGTCACCAAAACATCATCTTCAATTCTCACGCCAATACCGCGCCATTTTTCAGGAACCTCCGGCTGTCCTTCAACAGGCTTAATATAAGGAGAAATATAAATCCCCGGTTCCACAGTCAGCACTTGTCCTGCCTGCAAAACTTGCGGGTTTTCGCCGTACTGATAAACGCCGACATCGTGCACGTCCAGTCCCAGCCAATGACCAGTGCGGTGCATATAAAATGGCTTGTATTTCTCTTCTTTAATTATCTCTTCAATGTCGCCCACCAAAAGTTTTAAATCCATTAAACCTTCCACCAAAACCCGAACTGCTGTTTCGTGAATTTTGCTATAAGGATTTCCGGGATATACTTGACTAATTGCTTGCAATTGTGATTGCAAAACTAAGTCATAAATTATCTGTTGTTCGGCTGTAAATTTGCCGCTAACAGGAAAGGTGCGAGTAATATCGGCGTTGTAGTACCCGCAAGCACAACCGGCATCTATTAGCAACAAATCGTTTTCCTGCATTTGCCGGTTGTTTTCGATGTAGTGGAGGACGCAGGCATTGTAACCTGATGCAACAATTGAAGGGTAAGCGGGAGTGCAGCCATTTAAGCCAAAAGTATGTTCTATTTCAGCTTGAATTTCATATTCGTATTTGCCCGGTTTGGCGAATTCTTGGGCGCGGTTGTGGGCTGCAACTGAGATATTAGCGGCTTTTCGCATTAATGCTAATTCTGTTTCGCTTTTCACCAGCCGCATCGGGTGTAAAATAATGTTGGAATCTTCGATTGCTGTGGGGCCTGTGCCGCGTTTCGGGTAGGTTGCCATCAAGCGCTGCCAGTGATTGAGGACTGTTTGGTCGAAACTACGATCGCGCCCGAAGTGATAGTATATGCGATCGGCCTTTTCTAAATATTTCGGCAATTTTTCCGCAAGTTCGGCAATGGGGAAAGCTTCATCCGCGCCGTACAATTCCTTAGCGCCTTCTACTCCGGCGCGATAACCGTGCCAAGTTTCTTTTTCCAAGTCTTTTGGCTGCACAAACAAAACAAATTTGTGTTCTTCGTGGTGCGGCGCGAGCACTGCTACCGCCGCAGCTTCGTTGAAACCGGTTAAGTAGAAAAAGTCGCTATCTTGTCGGTAGGCATATTCTACATCGTTGTGCATGACGGCAGCGGGGGCGCTGCGAAATATCGCCGTCCCGCTGCCAATTTTTGCCATTAATTGTTCGCGTCTTTGTCGGTATTCGGTGGGGTTTGTCATCCGATTTTAGATTTTAGATTTTAGATTTTAGAGTGAGTGTAATATTAACACTCGGCGGTTGAAATGGCTGCTTGTCCGACTTTCACCCGCAAGCCCAGGGTTGAAGATATAGGCGATCTGTTTTTTTTCTGAGTATACTTATTTATTCTATTGTTCTGCGATCGCCAATTTACAAGTATAGTCAACCAGGCCAGACAAAGATGAGTTGCGATCGACTAAAGTCCATCTCGGATCGAAATTAGACCAATTTTCGCCATCTTCGCTAACTCTAACAGTTCTCAACTGTCGTTGCTTGCAGTCAACTTCCATTTGCGCCAACACTTTATCGTTACTAAACTGTTGAGTTACTAAAATAGTTCTGACTGGATAAGAGGGAGCACCGGGAATATCGGAGTTGCTTAATTCAACGCTGCTGGAGTCGAGACAAATATCTACAAAACATCTTGATTTTTCGGCGCGGGCGCTCAAAGTATTGACACCAACTAAAATAAAAGCTGCTATTAAAAAAAATGACGAATTTTTAGTATGTAGGGCAAATGTAGTATTCATCTGCGTTAATTGGCGTCTAGGGGGGGTTTAATATTATTGACAGTTTAATAAAAAAGTAGGGACGTGGCAATAGTGCCACGTCCCTACTTTTTAAAGACACGGCATTGCCGTGTCCCTAATCTTTAAACAAGTCTTAAAGCTGAGGAACGTATTGTTCTTTTTCAGGAACAAAAGTGTATTCAGAGACGATTAGGCGCAACTCTTCGCCGTCGATCGTTTCTTTTTCGATCAACAAATCGACTAAGCGATCGATCACCGTGCGATTTTCGCGAATAATTCGGCGGGCGTCGTCGTAGCAGTGATCGACAATTGATCGAACTTGTCCGTCAATCCGAGAGGCAATTTCTTCGGAATATTCCGATCGCGCTGTGTAGTCGCGGCCGAGGAAAATTTCGCTTTGCTGAGCTTCCAGGGCGATCGGGCCCAAGGTAGACATCCCGTAGCGAGTCACCATTTGGCGCGCCATGCCGCTGACTTGCTGCAAGTCGTTGCCGGCACCGGTGGTTACTTCGGCATCGCCGAAAACTACTTCTTCGGCTGCGCGACCGCCCAAAGCACCGCTAATCCGGGCTAAAATTTGCGATCGAGAAATCAAACCTTGGTCTTCGCTGGGCATGAACCAAGTCAAGCCGCGGGCCTGTCCGCGAGGAACTAAGGTAACTTTTTGAACTGGATCGTGGGCTTGAATGATTGTACCGACGATCGCGTGGCCGATTTCGTGGTAAGCAATCAAGCGCTTGCTCTTGCTGTCCACCAAAGGAGTGCCTTCCATACCTGCTACCACGCGATCGACTGCATCGTCAACTTCGAGCATCGTAATCGCTTCTTTGCGGCGGCGGGCGGTTAAAATAGCCGCTTCGTTGAGCAAGTTAGCCAAATCAGCGCCGGTAAAACCAGGAGTGCGGCGGGCGATGGCGTCCAAAGAAATTTCCGCAGACAGCTTCTTGTTGCGCGCGTGAACTTCCAAAATTTCCAAGCGGCCTTTAATATCCGGCGTATCTACGGTAACTTGGCGGTCAAAACGTCCCGGACGCAGCAACGCTGAGTCGAGCACGTCGGGGCGGTTGGTGGCAGCAATGATGATAATGCCAGTATTGCCCTCAAAACCGTCCATTTCCGTCAGCAACTGGTTCAGGGTTTGTTCCCGTTCGTCGTTACCGCCACCGATACCGGCGCCGCGCTGGCGGCCGACTGCATCGATTTCATCGATGAAGATAATGCAAGGAGCATTTTCTTTAGCTTTCTTGAACAAGTCCCGAACGCGGGAAGCGCCAACACCGACGAACATTTCGACAAATTCCGAACCGGAGATGCTGAAGAAAGGCACGCCGGCTTCGCCTGCGATCGCTTTTGCCAGCAAGGTTTTACCGGTTCCGGGAGGGCCCACTAGCAGCACGCCTTTGGGAATCTTCGCCCCGACTGCGGTGAAGCGTTCGGGTTTTTTGAGGAATGTCACTACTTCTTGTAGTTCTTCTTTGGCTTCCTCAACGCCTGCTACGTCGTCGAACAGTACGCCTGTTTTAGCTTCCATTTGAAAGCGAGCTTTGGATTTGCCAAAATTCATGGCTTGGCCCGGGCCGCCGGGAACGTTGCCACCGCGGCGGAAGAGGAAAAACAGGCCTCCTACTAACAAGAGGGGAAATACTAAATTGCCTAAAAGTCCCCAGACAGCACCGTCGTTGCGTAGTGGGTGAGTGTCGAAGCTGATTTTGGAGTCTCTGAGCCTAGAAACCAGTTCCGGGGCATTTGAGGGCAAATCTACCCGCCACCGCTGCTCGTGATTGTCCAGTTCGGGATCGACTGCTAGGACAATAGCCGTCCGACCTCCGTCGTAAAGGTCAACGCTGGTCACTCGACCGGCGTTTAAGTAATCTAAGAATCGACCGTAGCTCAGGCGGGTGCTGGCGGTGTTCTTGCTCATTTCTGCCGGGGATGGGGCAAAGGCCCCCTGCCACAAGAAAAAGCCGATGACTAAGGCGGGTAAAGTCCAAAGTAGTATAGTTCGCCAAGAAATTTTCATAAATGCGGATGCCTTGAATTTGGGACAGATCGGGTAAGATCGCGGTGTCGGAGAAGTGCGACAAAAGTTTACACTCAGAATCTTAACTAAATTTAACTTAACAATGCACTCTCAGGCAACAGAGCTTCGAGGACGATCGCTCCAGAAAAAGTTAGGTTAGTTAGGGTAAGGGCGATCGTCCCGAATATAATGTTTGGTGCTGATTTCGATACCGATCTAGGTAGAGTTAGAAGAATCGCCGCAAAACCCACTGTCTTTAAGCGTGGCAGTGTCAAGGGATAAGGCATGATAATGGTGAGGCTCAGTGAGGTAACACATTTCAATGACAACTAGACAGCTTGTTCCTAATTCGGCTATGCTGACCCAGCAGACTAAAGTCGCTTCTAACAAATCGATTATTAGTGCAGATTTGGGTCGGACGGCAACTAAAGCTTGCGTGAGTCGCAACCCGAGTAGCGTTGTTTTCATCCCTGCCAACGTGGCTACTATGCCCGTGGAAAAGGTGCGGGGTGGCAGCTTTGAGTCCAAAGCAACAGACCCTCTGTTGGATATGTGGCTGGAGTACCAGGGCAAGGGGTACGCGATCGGTCAACTGGCTGCGGATTTTGGCGCTAATCTAGGCGGCGCAGATCAGTCGAAAGTAGTAGATGCTTTGGTTAAGGTCTTTTCCTGTGCTGGATATTTCCAGATGAAGGGCGAAATAGCAGTTGTGCTGGGTTTGCCGTTTTATTCGCAGGATCAGTTTGAGAAGGAAAAGGAAGAAATTATCAGCCAACTGCGCTCTCCCCACGTTGTGGTGTACCGGGGCGAGCGGGTGGATATTAATATCAGTCACGTTTGGGTGATGCCCGAAGGGTTCGGCAGCCTGATTTGGTGCGAGGCTCAAGATAACAAGGAGTTTACGCCGGAGTTGCCCGAACTGTCGGTGGCTGTTGTTGATATCGGACACCAAACTACCGATTTGTTAATGGTCGATCGTTTCCGGTTCGCCCGGGCCGCTTCTAAGAGCGATTCCTTCGCAATGAACAAGTTCTACGAACAAGTTGCCTCAAAGATTCCGGGAGCAGACCCTCAATCTCTGTCTTTACTGGAAGCGGTGAATAAACCCGAGGGCCAGCGTTTTTACCGTCCCAGAGGAGCGACTAAGCCGACTAATTTAGATCCGATTATTAAGGATTTGCGGGAGGCTTTCGCTAACGAACTGTCCGAACGTTTGGTGCAGTGGCTGCCGGAACGTGTGACGGATGTGGTTCTGACTGGCGGGGGCGGCGAGTTTTTCTGGGAGGTGTTGCAACCTTTGCTTAAAGACGCCAATCTAAAGGCTCACTTGGCTCAGCCTTCCCGGAAAGCTAATGCTTTGGGACAGTTTATTTATGCTGAGGCTCAGCTAGCCACGATAAAGTAACGCATTAAGGCTTGAACCCTATGGCACTGTGGGCAAAAAATAAGGCGAATTTCTCGGTGGCGTTTACGGAAGATGCTGCGGATCAAACTTTGCTGGCCGCTATTGAAAAAGAGTTGGCTTTCACGAAGTATCAGACTTTCAGCAATCTCTGCAAGCAAGCTTTGTGGCAGTTTTTGTCTGTATCTGAGTCTGCTAGCTCTACACAGAGCTTTCAGCGGTTGGAACAGCGTATTGCTGAACTTGTGGTCAAATTTGCTGAGTTTGAGCACAATGTTTCGGCAGAGGAATTAAGCCGTTTGGAGGGACTGGAACATCACCTGACTCAACTCAGCGCCCAGTTGGATCAATTGCAGGGGAGTGTTAACAGTAAGTTTGCTCAAGTTTCTTTTGCCCAAGTTTCAAAAGTAGTAGAGCCTGGCCCGATTGAGTCTGAGTCTGTGGCGGATGATAATGTAGTGCCTGATGCTGAGGTTGCTCCTCCTCGGAATTCCGATCCTTTGTTGGAGCGTTTAAGTTCTTTGTTACCCCAAGATTTCTAAAATGAGGTAGACCAAGGCTAAAAAGCCTTGAGATGTAATGTTAGTGGCCCGCTCTTGGCAGCCGGTACTCAATCAGAAACAAAGCGATCGCTCTTTTGAAAAAAAAGGGCGATCGCTTTGTTATTTGTCAGTTGTCAGTTGACTGTTGACTGTTGACTGTTGTCTGTTTTCTATGGTTACAAATTACAAATTACCAATTACCCTTATTCGATTAATCCTAACTTGTGTAATCGCGAACGAATGGCACTAGGCTGTCGCTGAAATCTCTGAGCTAATTCGTCAATTTGTTGACCGCTAGCATATTCTTTCTTCAAATTTTCGTCTTCATCCTGGCTCCACTTGACATAAGCTCTGGGATATTTCTGGCGAATTTTCTCATTCTGAGTTTTAGGTCGATAACCATTCTTTTGATCGCCATTCAAACCAGAACCAAACTGTGGGTTAATTTCTCCACCGCGACTAGCTAGCGCCTCTTGCACGCGGTTGGGAATCACAGCAATTTCTTCTGAGAGCTCAGCCAAAGCATTGTCTACTTTTTGCTGAAGTTCTGTTAGCTGCCGCTGCTGCAAGCTCCCCCACTGCGGCAGTTCGTTGATAAACTGCTGCAAGTCCAGAATTATTGTTGTCAAAGTTTCGACTTGTTGCAACTCCGGTCGCTGTTTGAATTGGCGGCTGGTGATTTCAATCTCGCTTTGAATCATTTTAATAGTTTTTTCTAAAATTATTAGTCGCTGGCGCAGGTTCTCAATTGCTGAAATTAGAGAGTGTACATTTTCTCCAGCCCCAACATTGAGATTTTCGCGAGATGTTTGAGCAACAGCTTCGTCTAAAGCATTTACAGCAAGTTGCAATTGCTCGATCGCGCGATCGGTAGTAGCCGCTTGTTGATTTACGCGATCGAACGTTGCGGCCGTACTTGCTTTAACTTGCCCGTGCAGCTTCTGCCGATTCACAAAATTCAACACCAAGGAAATCACTACAGGCACTTGAGCATAAACGCTCTGCCCCCAAACCAAACTAACAGCTAATCCCACAGCAGAGGCAGCAATAAAAACAACTTCAGCAGTTTCTAACCAATTGCTCGACTTGGGATTTTGGATTTTGGTGGGTGAATTGGATGATGACATAGGCTAATACCATTTTAGATTTTAGATTTTAGATTTTAGATTTGGAATGACTGATGAAGCTGGGAGTTTGGAGCACGGGCCTATAATTGCATTCTTTTTTTTAACTGGTGCAAGTATGCGGATAAAAATAAAGTACGCGCGAGTGCAGATATCCGGTATGGAATCGCACGTAGACTCCGAATTTAGCAGTGGTAAAAAACAGATTAATTTTTTTATTCACAGCCATCTAATTAAATATATTAAAGCCGCAAAATTTGTCGAGCTAAAGTGAAATAAATCAATACCCCGAGGACATCAACTGCGGTGGTAATAAAAGGAGCAGACATTAAAGCGGGGTCTAAACCCAAAGAACGAAATAGAAACGGCAGAGCTGAACCGGCAATAGAAGCTAAAATTGCGATCGCAAACAAACTCACTCCCACCGCGACTGCCACTTCTAAACTCCCTTGCAGAGTGTAAGCCCAGCCCGTCGCTACAGTCCCCAATATACCTCCTAGCAGCGCTCCCGCCATCCCCTCGCGAACAATTACTTGAAACGGGCCCATTGCTGTAATTTCGTCAGTGTTCAAACCGCGAATTACAACAGTTGAGGACTGAGCTCCGACATTGCCTCCAGTGCCAGTCAGCAGGGGAATAAAGGCTGCTAGGGCGACTACTTGGTTCAAAATATCTTCTTGAGCTCTAATAATTGCGCCGGTGACAGTATTAGTTAAAAGCAGAACAAACAGCCACACGACCCTTTTCCGGGCAACAGTGATTAAATCGGTCTGAAAATAATTGTCGCCGCCGGACTGGACGCCGCCCAAGGTATAAATATCTTTGGCTGCTTCTTGTTCTAAAATGTCGATCGCGTCGTCCACTGTAATGATGCCGACCAGCCGCTGTTCGCGGTCTACAACGGGCACAGCTAAAAAATCGTAACGCTGGATCAGTCTAGCTACTTCTTCTTGATCCGTACCAGTTTGAACAGAAACTACCTCGCGGGTCATAATTTCGCCGACAGTTTTGTCGAGGGGCGCAGTGACTAAATCCCGCAGGGATAAAATGCCCGTCAAGCTGCGTCCGGCGTCGGTGACGTAAAGAGAATAAATTGTTTCGGTAGTTCTAGCCAAAGAGCGAATTCGGTCTAAAGCTTGGGCGACGGTAAAGCTTTCTTTGAGAGAAATATATTCCGGGGTCATGATCCGACCGGCGGTACTGGCTTCGTAACCCAAAAGTTGAGCCGTAGCTTCCCGTTCCGTCGGGCTCAATTCACCCAACAGGCGACGGACTAATATTGCCGGCAGTTCGTCAAAGAGTTTAGCTCGATCGTCCGGGGACATTTTGTCTACAATATCAATGACTTCTTGGCGTTTGAATTTTTCGCAGAGGGACTGCTGAACGCTGGAGTCGAGATATTCGTAAACTGCGATCGCTTCGTCTTTGGAAAGCAAGCGGAAAGCTATTACTTGCATGGTTTCTGGCAGGCCTTCGATAGCTTCAGCTATGTCTGCTTCCTGCACCGGGTGCAAAATCGCTTTTGCTCCTTTAAAGTCTCCTTCTTCCAACAGGGCCCTTAACTGCGATCGAACTAATTCCCGCAGTTCTTTTCGCGCGTAGGTGGGTAGAGAAGACGATTGATAATTTTTTTCTGTTGTCACTGATGACCCTCCTAAACCTGTGCTGCGCGCCTTCCTGAATCCAGTTTAGAGCCTATTGACGCCACTGGTTGCAGTGGTCATCACACTTGCCCTGACAATATCCGCAGCTTATAGGAAATCCGGCTTAAATACCCCTTTGTTTCTTAGTCGCTCTCAACGAGGACGAAAGTTTGACTCTTGAGCGATTTCCATCGTCGAGTCGGAGCAAAGGGTTTTTAACGCGGATTTAGTATTACCCCTCTCCATCGGGTGCGCGCGAAGCACCTTAGCCGAGGGAGTATTAAATACATTTATCTCGATCGGCGACACTCATTAGTAGGAAAGGAGAATTGCGCCCGCTCACTTTTTCCAACAGGTTCGTCGAACTTTGATTGCGAATAAAATTATTGACTGTTTCTTTCCATTCAGTGTCGCTTACTGGCAAGATTATGCCGTAGGAAATGCAGGTTAAAGGCTGCTGCTGTATAAGAGAATATTGGCTTTTAGTTACACCCTGTCTCAGCGCTTCTGGGACTAACAGCATCCTGTCGCTGGCGAAGGCATCGGTTATTCCGGATACCGCATCTTTTACACCCAACTGTCGGCCAGTGATACCTTCATAAATTGCCTCCGAATAGTGTAGAATTCTCAAAAAACAGATGTGACATTACAAGGTGTGAAACAATGTGCGTATTGTGGGATAAACATTCTTGGCGCTCTTAATTTTATTACGGAATGTTTAAATTTGTATCTTTTCCTTAACCATTTTATATTATTTACCAAAAATTTATTTTTTTCTCTAGGGTCTTGTTATGGTTGCTTCAAGCGAGCTTACAGCACTTTGCAACAATAGTGAAATACCCTTAGTTATAAAAATAGGTCTTTATGACCGACTGCCCCTGCTGCTCGAATCAAATGCTGCGTCACGTTCGCCAGCATCAAATCTACTGGTTTTGTATCCAATGTTGGCCAACAATACCTATTTACAATCTGAACAGATCTAGCTCATCGCCCTATATAAATATAGTTAAAGGGCTAGGGGTTAAGAAACAACATTCTTTACCGATGCAATTTAACAGCTAAACTTAGGGGGTATAAAGTTTAGATATTGCCTTATCATTAACTGGTTCTCCGGTCAAACCTTAGTTTTATTGCATCATTAAATTACCCAAGTATCTCCCCAAATTTTGAAGGCAGTTCTATTCATTTATCGCTTAATTTATGGTAATCCCTCGACGCAACGTAATTATAAGTTTAGGCCAAACACCACTTAAACGATTGCTACCTCTTTTGCTGGGTGTGGTGGCTTCTCTTGCTGTTTTATTTACGTGGCAACAGCTAACCATCAACGGACAAATTCACATCCAGCAGTTAATTCAGCAGGAAGCGAATGCGATTCAGTCACAACTGAGCGAAGGATTATCAATTCGGGTGTTGACACTTCGGCAAATGGCGAATCGCTGGGAAGCTAATGGCGGTACACCAAAGGCTCTTTGGGAAGCCGATGCAGAGGCTTATGTAAAGGATTTCTACGGTTATCAGGCGATCGAATTAGTCGATCCATCATTTAAAGTGCGATGGGTTGCGCCACTGGCAGGGAATGAGGCAGCGCAAAACCTAGATTTTAATCGGGAACAGCGCCGCAAAATTACTTTGCAAGTAGCTCGTGATTTGCGTCAACCTATCTTAAGTCGCAATATTTCACTTGTTCAAGGGGGTCAAGGGTTTCTAGCAAGTTTTCCTTTACTTGTAGGCAATCAATTTGAGGGGTTTATTGTCGGAGTTTTTCAGTTTCAAACTTTATTTGACAGTATTTTAAAAGTGTCACATGGGTACAAGGTGGCTATCTATGCTGGCACAGATTTGATTTACGGTCAAGAGATTTTATCTCACTCTTTACCGCCTAAAACAGTTGTAGTGAAAGCCTATAGTGTAGACTGGCGAATAGATGTTTATCCAACTTTAGAGTTACTAGAAGGAAACTTTTATTTACCAATAGTTGTGTTAATAGGTGGCTTAATTTTAGTTGGGCTGCTTATGTTGGTCGTGTATCTCGCACAAGTTAGTTATTCCGAAGTCGATAAATTCAAAAAAGCTAATCGCCAGTTGCAATGGGAAATTCACCAGCGACAACAGGCAGAAATTGCGATCGCTCGACTAGCTGCGATCGTTGAATCTTCGGAAGACGCCATTATCAGCAAAGATTTAGAGGGTGTAGTTACAAGTTGGAATGTAGGAGCAGAAACTATTTTTGGCTATACAGTGGCCGAAATAGTAGGGCAATCAGGGACAAAACTGATTCCCGCAGACTATCGAGATGAGGAAAACGAAATTCTCACCAAAATCCAGCGAGGAGAACGCATCGCACACTACGATACAAAGAGGCTGAGGAAAGATGGAACATTAATCGATGTCTCGATGAGTGTCTCCCCCATTAAAGAGGAAGCAGGGAATATAATTGGAGTCTCAAAGATTGCCCGGAATATTGCTGACCGCAAACAAGCAGAAGCAGCACTACGTGAAAGTGAAGAACGCTGGGAACTGTCTGTACGCGGGAATAATGACGGCATTTGGGATTGGAATGTTCAAACCAATGAGGTCTTCTTTTCTAGTCGCTGGAAGGAAATGCTGGGCTATGAAGACCATGAAATCCAAAACATTCGAGACGAATGGGCTAATCTGGTACATCCCGATGATTTGGGATGCGTGATGCAAGCGGTTCAAGACCATTTTGCCCAGAAAACTCCTTTTTATATCACAGAACATCGCGTTCGCTGCAAAGATGGTTCCTACAAATGGATTTTGGATCGCGGTCAGGCACTTTGGGATAATGCAGGTAAGGTAATTCGGATGGCTGGCTCTCACAGCGACATTACGGAGCGCAAGCAAGCTGAAGTTGCTTTACAGGTAAGCGAAGCCAGATATCGGCAATTGATCGATAACTTAAATGCGGGTTTTGTGATTCATGCGACAGATAACAGCATCCAATTATGTAATGAAACGGCTTGTGAATTACTAGGGCTTTCAATGGATCAAATGCTGGGGAAAACTGCGATATCTCCGGCCTGGCATTTTGTGCGGGAAGATGGCAGCGTTATGCCCCTAGAGGAATATCCCGTGAATCAGGTTTTATCCACTGGAAGTTCCCTGAAAAATTATGTTTTAGGAATCAAAAAAGAAATTGATAGTTGTGTTTGGGTATTAGTTAACGCCTACCCGGAGTTCGATCGAAACGGTCAACTCATACAAATTGTAGTTACGTTTATCGATGTTAGTAAACGCAAAAAAGTAGAGCAGGACATCCAAAACACTCGCAATTTCTTACAAGCACTACTTGATAATTTACCGGTGGCGGTTTTTGTTAAAGACGCAGAGCCTAAACAATTTGGCAGATTTCAGTTTTGGAATAAAACCAGCGAACGGTTATTTGGCATCTCAGCCGAACAAGCGATAGGCAAAAGCTGTTATGATTTTTTCCCAATAGAACAGGCTATGTTTTTTGACCAAAAGGATAGAGAAGCATTTGAGAAAGGTAAAACTGAGGATATTCTCGAAGAAGTTATTGACAGTCATAGTCTGGGTCAACGTTGGCTGCATACAATGAAGATTCCCATTTACGACGAGCAACATCAGCCCCAGTACCTACTTTGTTTTTCAGAAGATATCACCGATCGCAAACACGCAGAAGCAGAGCGTAAAGAAATGAGTGACGTGATGCAAAATGCGGTGTCCGGCATTTCCAAACTGGATGTACAAGGGCGTTATCTCTATGTGAATAAAGCTTATGCTGACATGACAGGCTATCACCCAGAAGAAATGATCGGGATGTCCTGGGAAAATACGATACATCCCGACGAATTGAAAAAACTGATTACCCTCTATTGGCAGATGGTGAAAGAGGGCAGAGTAGAAGTTGAAACGAAAGGAATTCGTAAAGACGGTTCTGTTTTTTACAAACAAATGGTAATGATTTCAACTTACGACAAACAGCAGGATTTTTTGGGGCATTACTGCTTCATGAAAGATATTAGCGATCGCAAAAAAGCCGAAGTTGCGCTCGAACAGGAACTTCGGCGGAGTAAAGCCTTCTTCAACACTTCCCTGGACGGTGTTGTTGTCATGGATCGGCTAGGAAAAATAGTCGATTTTAGCCCGAGTTTTGCGCGGATGCTGGGCTACACCCTGGAAGAAACCATGAATCTTAATGTCTTTGATTGGGATGCTCAATGGACAAAAGAAGAACTACAAGTTATGTTAACAAAAGAGAAAAATCTTCCTCTGTTTGAGACGCGACATCGGCGTAAGGATGGTTCGGAGTATGACGTGGAAATTAGCTGGAGCCGGGTGGAATTAGAAGGTGAGATGATGCACTTCTGTATTTGCCGGGATATTAGCGATCGCAAACGGAACGAAGCGGAACGCCAACAAGCAGAACAGGCACTCCGAGAGAGTGAAACTCGCTTCCAAGCCTTCATGAATCACAGCCCTGCCCCTGCCTGGATTACCGATGAAAATGGTGTAATGCTCTATGCCAGCCAGACTTATCTCAATACCTTGGAGTTACCCACTGACGATGTGATGGGAAAATCCATTTTTGAACTTTACCCCGCCGCCATCGCCCAACAATTTCTAGACAATATCCAAACGGTTGCTCAAACGAACGAGCTAATTGAAACGATTGAGATTGCGCCCCGTCGAGATGGGACTCTGGGTGAGTTTCTGGTTTACAAATTTCTCATCCCCGACTTACCTGGGCAAATGCTAGTAGGTGGTGTGGCGATCGATGTGACGCGACAACATCAAGCGGAAACCGCTTTACAACGGAGTGAGGAACGCTTGATGCTGGCGCTAGAAGCCTCTGGAGATGGACTATGGGATTGGAAAATTAAAACAGGAGAACTTTACATTAATTCCTACTACCAGGAGATGCTGGGTTACAAGCCGGGTGAGTTGATGATGGATGTGAACGTCTGGGAGCAGATGATTCACCCTGATGATAAATTCTGGGTTTTTGATGTTGTGAATAGTCACTTGCAAGATAGCTCTATCAAATATGCCTTTGACTATCGCGTGCGTTGCAAGTCAGGTGAGTGGAAGTGGATCGCTAACTACGCGAAAGTCGTTGCCTGCGATGAAGATGGTAAGCCTTTACGGATGATTGGAACGCACAAAGACATCAGCGATCGCAAACGTAAAGAACTGGCACTGCAGCACGCCATGGAAGCAGCAGAAGCAGCGAACTTGGCAAAAAGTATCTTCCTAGCCAATATGAGCCACGAATTACGCACTCCTCTCAACGTGATTCTGGGATTTGCTCAGGTGATGGCCCATGACTCCTCCCTAACTCCCAACCAAAAACAAGATCTGCAAACAATTCGACGGAGTGGGGATCACCTCTTGAGTTTGATTAACGATGTGCTGGATCTCTCGAAAATTGAATCGGGACACTGCACAGTTGAACAAAGCGGATTGGACTTAATTGCGCTGTTGCATTCCCTCCGAAATATGTTGGCGGAACGAGCAAGTTCTAAAGGACTTGGCCTTTGTTTCGAGATTGCGCCAGAAGTTCCCCAATTTATGCTGGTCGATGCTCAAAAACTGCGCCAGGTTTTGCTCAATCTGCTGAGTAATGCCATCAAATTTACCGATCGGGGAAGCATTAGTGTGCAAGTGAGCATTAAGGCGGACGGTACAGGGGCATTAACCACAACTCTGCCGATTCTCCAGTTTGTAGTCGCTGACACAGGTGTAGGGATTGCACCGGTCGAACTCAATACTATCTTCGATGCGTTTGTGCAAGCCCAAGCTGGGAAGCGATCGACCGGCGGTACTGGGCTAGGTCTAACCATTAGCCGCAAATTGTTGGAACTCATGGGCGGAAAAATTTCTGTCTGCAGCACTGTGGGACAGGGGAGTACCTTCACCTTTACCCTTCCCGTCAGTCCGATCAGTGCAGTAAATGTTACACCCGAAGAGAATAATCGCCTCGTGATAGGGCTGGCTCCCAGTCAAGGGGATCATCGCATTTTGGTGGTTGACGATCAACCAGAAAATCGCTTGCTAATGGTCAGATTACTGACACAATTAGGATTAGAGGTAAAAGAAGCTACCAACGGACAGCAAGCGGTGCAGATTTGGCAAGAATGGCAACCTGACCTAACCTGGATGGACATTCGGATGCCCGTGTTAGATGGATACGAGGCTACGAAGCAAATTCGGGCAATGGAAGACGGACAGAACAGTATCATTATTGCACTTACGGCCCAGGCTTCCCAGAGCGATCGCGCCCTAGCCTTGGCTGCTGGCTGCAACGACTACATCAGCAAGCCCTTCCGGGAACAGACCCTATTTCTTAAGATGGCGGAATACCTAAGTTTAGAATATGTATATGAGGAAGAGGGAACAGAAAAGGGGAAACGGGGAACAGATTGTTTTCCTTCTTACCTCTGTTCTGTTTCCCCTAGGGTTTTAGATTCCCTCGATCTAACGCTTCTGGCGACATTACCAAAAGTATGGGTGGTTGAGTTGGAAGATGCTGCTTTATGTGGGGATGATGTTGCGATCGTTGAACTGGTAGCTCAACTTTCCTCAGACCTCGCTCAATTCGGTACTCATCTGACGGAACTCGCCAACCAGTATCAATTTGAGAAAATCATTAATCTAATTCAAGGTAATTTCCCAAGTGGAATTCCTCCATTGGATTTATAAGCTGTTGTGCAGTTAAACGTTTGATTAGGACTAAGGAATTAGGAAGAGCCAACAAGAATACAATCTAGTTATTCGTAATCCTTGAACAAACCCTCCTTAATTTATATTGAAAATTACTGCTCTAAAATGCCTCATAAAATTACCAAAATCTCCCAAATTACTCCTTTAACTTTAACAAGTTTGGAGGAATGCACTGAAGAATCCGTGTATGCTCCCGGTCAGATTCAGCCTCACGGAATCGTTTTATTGATGCAAGGAAACAGCCTCAATATTTTACAAGCTAGCGAAAATGTAGAACAGTTTTTTGGCATTTCTGCCGAAGAATTGCTAGGTCAGCCATTGCCAGGTTTATTGGGTCACGAGCAAGTACAAGAAATTGTCAGGCATCTAAATCAAGAAGAACTCAATATTCATAATACTTTCGATCTAAAAATACCTCTAAAAGACGGCACAATTAAAACATTTAGAAGCACACTGCATCAACTACCAGATGAGTTGATTCTGGAGCTCGAACCCCAATTGACTATTGAAAATAATCATTCAATAGATTTTTATCAGCGTCTGCAAACAGTTATCCTCAACTTTCGCAGTGCGATCGATATTTCGGATTTAGCTCAAACCATTGCTAAAGAAGTGAAAGCCCTGACCGGGTTCGATCGCGTGATGATCTATCGTTTTGAAGCCGATGAGCATGGGGTGGTGATTGCTGAAGAGAAAGAAAGCTATCTAGAAAGCTACCTGGGATTGCATTACCCGGCGATCGATATTCCCGTACCCGCCCGCAAATTGTTTTACCGCAATTGGATACGCCAAATTCCCAATATCAATTACACTCCGGCCCGCCTAATTCCTACCAACCATCCCGTAAGCGATACACCCCAGGATCTAAGTGCTTGTGTGTTAAGGGGAGTATCTCCCTACCACATTGAATATTTGCAGAATATGGGAGTTGCTGGGACACTGACGATTTCGTTAATTGACGATCGGCGCCTCTGGGGATTAATTGCCTGTCACCATTACAGCCCGCGATTGGTAGATTACGAAACTCGCAAAACCTGTGAATTTTTAGGACAATTTGCCTCGATCGAACTGGTACATCAGCAAGAGCGAGAATTGAACGTTTACCGATCGCAGGCGAAAACTATTCAGGATCAACTTCAGCAGGCATTCCGGCGAGATTCTAATTTTATCGAACAGGTATTGACCGAAAATGCTTCTCAATTGCTAGATTTAGTTCATGCTCAGGGAGCTGCAATTCTGCTCGATGGTCGTCTGACATTGGTGGGTAAAACACCATCAGAAGCTGAGGTTGACGAACTCGTGCAGTGGTTGCTGCAACAGAACAAAGAACGAGTGTTTGCAACAGCTTCTTTGTCTCAGTTGTATCCCCAAGCCAAGCAATTCAAAGAGCGAGCTAGCGGTGTTTTAGCAATCTCAATCTTCCTATCCTACGCCAAACAAAAGTCATACCATATCCTTTGGTTCCGACCCGAACAAATTCAAACTATAAACTGGGCAGGTAATCCACATGATGCTGTGTCGATCGACGAAATTGGAAAAATGCACCTGTGTCCCCGCAAATCCTTTGAACTGTGGCAAGAGACAGTGCGGGAGATGTCTTATCCGTGGCAGATTGCAGAGTTAGAAGCTGCCGCCGAAATGAGACATATCCTCATGCTGGCGGTGTTAGAATTTTCGCAAACTGCCCTAGAACACGCTGCAGAAAGGGCAGCTATAGCCAACCGTGCCAAAAGCCAGTTCCTTGCCAACATGAGCCACGAGCTCAGAACGCCACTCAACGCCATTCTGGGATTTACCCAGCTTATGAACCGCAGCCCCTATATCCCAGAAGAATTTCAAGAGCATTTAGGGATTATTACCCGTAGTGGAGAACACCTGCTGACATTGATCGACGATGTTTTGCAAATGTCTAGGATTGAAGCAGGGCAATTGGTACTGAGTACAAGCTGTTTTAATCTGCATCGACTGCTAGGTTCTATTAACGAGATGTTCACCATCAAAGCGCCTGAGAAAGGGTTACATCTGAGCAGCGAGTGGGATGCTACTGTCCCCCGTTATGTCTGTGGCGATCAAGCAAAACTTCGCCAAATCTTGATTAATCTGCTGGGGAACGCGCTCAAATTTACAACAACAGGAAGCATAGCCCTGCGCGGACGAGCTTTTTCATCAGATGATATGGCATCCGGTACAATTCGCGATCGCGCCACTAATCGACCCGATATTAAACCAACTATTA
Source organism: Microcoleus sp. B3-A4 (assembly GCF_036705385.1). Classification (NCBI taxonomy): domain Bacteria; kingdom Bacillati; phylum Cyanobacteriota; class Cyanophyceae; order Oscillatoriales; family Microcoleaceae; genus Microcoleus; species Microcoleus sp. B3-A4. The sequence continues at coordinate 49,896 of NZ_JAUBUI010000035.1, forward strand.
CCCTGTGTCTCGAAGTTGAGGATACCGGATCTGGCATTTCTCCCTCAGATTTAGAATCAATTTTTGAGGCTTTCAGGCAAACCAATCGCGGTCGTCACGATCGGGGAACAGGTTTAGGACTGTCTATCAGCCGTGAGTTTGCGCGTCTGATGGGAGGCGATATCACCGTGCGAAGCACCCTGAATCGAGGCTCGACTTTTACCTGCCAAGTCGTTTTGGAACTACCAGAGTCCGTTGATTTAGAGGAACCTGAAATTAGCGATCGGATTATCGGGCTCGCACCTGGGCAACCTATCTACCGAATTCTAGTAGTAGAAGACGTTCCAGAAAATCGGCAACTGCTGGTGACGCTGCTGGAGTCAGTTGGCTTTGAAGTGTGTGCGGTGGAAAATGGGGCAGAGGCGATCGATCATTGGCAAACATGGCACCCTGACCTGATTTTGATGGACATTCAAATGCCTGTCATGGATGGTTATGAAGCGACGAGACAGATTCGAGCACAACAGTCATTAGTCATTAGTCATGAGTCATCAGCAGATAACTCAGGGCAAATGTCACAGGACAAAAGACCAATGACACGCATCATTGCCCTCACTGCCTATGCTTTTGAAGACGATCGTATCGCCAGCCTGCAAATCGGTTGCGATGACTACATTGCCAAGCCGTTTACTGAAGACACACTATTCAACAAAATAGCTCATCACTTGGGTGTGCGCTACTGCTACGCAGAAAAAGTTTCGCGAGACTCATCCGCTTCGCCACCACAGATATTTACTCCAGACTTGAAAACCATGCCCACCCAGTGGATTGCAGAAGTTCATGAAGCAGCACTCGATCTTAATGATAATAAGCTTTATGAACTTATCGCTCAAATTCCCAAGGAGAAACAAGATTTCATCGCGGCGATGACATCTCTGGTCGATAACTTTCAGCTTGAAGCGATCGCAACTCTCACCCAGATTTAGGAATAAGACGATGACAACTCTATTCAAACTTGCGGCCGAAACGAATATTCTCATCGTGGATGATACGCCAGACAATTTGCGCTTGTTAGCCAAAATTCTAGAGTCACAGGGCTATATTGTCCGTAAAGCCCTCAACGGCAGAATGGCACTCCAAGGTGTTCATCGCGACCCACCGAGTCTGATTTTACTTGACATCAGTATGCCGGAGATGAATGGGTACGAAGTTTGCCAAAAGTTAAAAGCATCGGAAGCGAGTGCTCAGATCCCGATTATTTTTATCAGTGCGCTCGAACGACTGGAAAACAAGGTTCGAGCCTTTGAACTGGGTTGTGTAGACTATATTACCAAACCCTTTCAAGAGCAGGAAGTGCTGATGCGAGTAAAAAATCAATTACTCATCCAACAGCAACGCCAACAACTGCTCGAACAAAATCAACGTTTAGAACACGAAATCCAAGAACGTCTGAGGGCAGAAGCAGAAGTAAGGCAGCTATCCGTGACGGATGAATTAACTGGATTATATAACCGACGAGGCTTCTTTTTACTAGGAAATCAACAACTAAAAATTGCTCGACGCACGCAAACATCCTATTTTATTTTGTTCGCTGACTTAGATGGCTTAAAAAAGATTAACGACACTTTAGGACACGAAATGGGAGACAGAGTAATCGTTGATGCCGCTCAAATATTAAAGCAAACCTTTCGTGAGGCGGATATTGTGGCTCGACTGGGAGGAGATGAATTTGCTTTATTTATTCCTAACTTTTCGGGTGATTCATCTATTAATTTCTATGCTCGGCTGCAAGAAAATATAGATCGCTTTAATCAACAGTCAGAGCGAGCTTATATATCAATAAGTCTTGGTGTGCAGTTTGGGGATTTAAACAATGAAGTTTTATTAGAACAATTGCTAGCAAAGGCTGACAAACTAATGTACGAGCATAAACGCACCAAATGCTGTTTAAATCCTCAACCGTTCTTTTGAGAACAGCGATATTGAAGCGCCATAAGCATTATTTATTAAACGTGAGTTCAAGCGAGAAAGAGTAAACTGAAAACAAGATAGGGAAACAGCTTGAAGACTTTAGCCCCTCAGCCGGAAAACACGATGCAGTACACATCATCACACCTACACCTGAGAGGGTGACAACCCCGTTAAAAGCTCTGCCTGTATTAGGTTAAGGGTGTGATAAAAAGATGTCGTCGGTATTTCCCATAATCCTGAGCTAAAATCAACTGACTGAGGCTGTATAAGTGGAGAATTAGCCTACAGTGGCATTCTTTTTTTAAACTGGTATTATTTGCCCAAACCGATTTTATCTATTTTCCCGATCGCGCTAAAATGATGCCTAACTGAACTGCAATTACTCCTAGTATGGCACTGCCTGCCCAGTAAAAAGCGGCGATGCTGTAAAAGCGATCGCGCCACAAGGCATTTGTCTCTAAACCGTAAGTTGAAAAAGTAGTATAAGCTCCCAAAAAGCCCGTTGCTACCATTAACCGCACTTCCGACGGAATAGTCGCCACCCGTTCAAAAGCGAGGGTGATAAAAAATCCCATAGCCAAGCAACCCGTGATGTTAATAAAAAAAGTTCCGTAGGGAAAAGCCGTACCGAAACGATTGGCAAACCACAAGGTGATATAATAGCGGCTCAAAGCGCCAGCAACGGCACCTAAACTAATTGCGATCGGGTGGCGGAGATTCGGGTCTTGCAGCATACAGCGATTTTAGATTGGCATGACCTTGAGAGGAATTTTAGATTTACTGCGCTCCTGTAAAGTATTGTATGATTAAATTGGCGATCGCTCTGGCTGTTCGTAATTAAAGTATATAGAGAGTATTTATGCAAATTGTGCTAGTCGCTGTAGACGATGATTTAGTTAGAGCGTGGGAAAGCACTTGCGGCAATATGGAAAATGTAAAGATACACCGTGGCTCAATATTTGATGTGAAATGCGATGCTATTGTTAGTTCAGGGAATAGTTTTGGTTTCATGGATGAGGGCTTAGATTTAGAAATTTCGGAATATTTTGGAGGTCACGTTCAAGAACGCCTGCACAAACTAATTCAAACTCGCCATCACGGGGAACTCTTAGTAGGACTAGCAGAAGTTGTAGACACCGATCATGATGAAATTCCCTATTTAATAGCTGCCCCAATAAGGCGCGTTCCCACAGTTTTAAGAGAGACAGTAAATGTCTATCTAGCAACCCGCGCTATTTTGACTCTCGTGAAATTTGGCTCAGTCCCCGATGGAACGCCAGTCAAACATATCATTGAAACTATCGCTATTCCCGGCATGGGTACGGGAATGGGCAAAGTGCCACCACATATCTGCGCCAATCAAATGAAAGTTGCGCTGGAAGATATCCTCTTATCTCAGTACGAATTTCCTCAATCTTTACTGCACGCTCAAAGATGTCACCACTTGTTATATAAGGACGAGAGCGAAGATTTACAGTTGGAAAATTGAAAGAATTAAATTTGCCAGTTTTATTGTGTGGAGAAACCCAGCTTATTGGTGTGTGTTTTTTTAGGTATAGAGACTTATCACAAATTTAAGTGCGCTAAACCGTACCTGCAAGTTGGCGGTATCCTACACACGAGATCAACTTTGGTATATATAATGTAATAGAACTGAGGTCATTCCAACTAGGTAAGCGCGGATACAAAAGTTGATAAAGTTGGAACAAGAATTGCCTAGTTCTTATTAAATGCCAGAATTCCTTCTGGCGCTACACGTACAAAGTTTGTAGAAAAGACCACAATTCCTTCTGGCGCTACACCTACAAAGTCTGCATCCAGGGACTGTGAGATTTTTGGAAAATGTTTACTACCACAGGAGAAGATTGATATGACAGATCCAAAAGTAACCGAAGAACCAATTTTAGAGGCAACTCTCGAAACGACGCAGCTCGTCAAAAAAGAGATGCCCGACGCGACTGATGAGGCGATCGCAGAAACTGCCGCGCTGTTTGAAGCCATTAAAAAACGCGCCACCGCCGAAGTGCAAGCAGCGGGGGAACTCACCCGCGAAGCTTATTTAAAAGCTGTCAATAAGGCCTCCGGGGCGATCGAAGAAAATAAGGATCTCGCCCACGAGAGATTCACAGAAGCAGTCAAGCTGATTAAACAAGAAACTGAGAAAAATTGGCTGGTGGTAGATGCGATTAAAACGCGGGCGCAAGCGCAGGTGCAAGATGCCGGCGAAGTCAGTCGCGAAGCTTATTTGAAAGCAGTGCGACAAGCGCGAGAAGCGGTGGAACAAAATAAATTGATCGAACGCGATCGCATCGAACAAGCTGTTGACCACATTCAAACGGAAGCTGAAAAGAATTGGCACGTTATTGTGAAGCAAATTGAGTCGATCGGCACTCGCTTGACGGATGCGGCTAAGTCTGCATGGACCGCGCTGACGGCGTTTTTTGACAAGTCTCACAGCGATCCCGGAGATTCCTAGAAGGGCCAGCCGGGGGTTTGGAACTCCCAGCGGGTTGTTAGGCTAGTTAGCTTTGGAATTAATTCCAAAGCTAATGGCGATCGTCCGTGCATTTGCATTCAGCAGAAGTTTCAGGCATACTGCATAATTAAAAAGCTTTATTTTTAGTCCACAACCCCCAATTATGAGAAGTTACTACTGCGGCGAACTGCGAAGCGAACACATCGGAGAGACTGTCACCCTTTACGGCTGGGTGGATCGCCGCCGCGATCATGGCGGGGTGATTTTTCTGGATGTGCGCGATCGATCGGGTATTGTGCAAATTGTCAGCGATCCTGAACGCACCCCCGATTCCTATCACGGGGCTGAGGCTTTACGCAGCGAATACGTGGTTAAAATTACGGGTAGAGTCACCAACCGCCCCGAAGATTCCCTCAACCCGAAATTGCCTACGGGTGAGGTGGAAATTTACGCTGACGAAATTGAGTTGTTGAATGCGGTTCGCAAACAGTTACCGTTTCAGGTGGCGACGGCGGAAAATGAAAGCGTGCGGGAAGATTTGCGGCTGAAATATCGCTATTTGGACTTGCGGCGCGATCGTATGAGTCGCAATTTGCAGCTTCGCCACCAAGTTGTCAAAGCTATGCGTCGCCACCTGGAAGATGTGGGAGGTTTTATTGAAGTTGAAACACCGATTTTAACGCGATCGACTCCTGAAGGTGCGAGAGATTATTTAGTACCCAGCCGCGTCAATTTGGGCGAATGGTACGCTTTGCCGCAGTCGCCGCAGTTGTTCAAACAATTGTTAATGGTTTCGGGTTTGGACAGATATTATCAGATTGCCCGCTGTTTCCGCGATGAAGATTTGCGGGCGGACAGACAGCCGGAGTTCACACAATTAGACATGGAAATGAGTTTCATGTCTTTAGAAGAAGTTATCGAATTAAACGAAGGTTTAGTCTCCCAGATTTTCCAAAGTGTCAAAGGCGTAGAATTGCCTCGTCCTTTTCCGCGCTTGACTTACGCTGAAGCAATGGATCGCTACGGTAGCGACAAACCAGATACTCGCTTCGGTTTGGAATTAGTCGATGTTTCCGATTTGATGAAAGATTCGGGATTTAAGGTATTTTCCGGGGCCGTTGCTGCGGGCGGAATTGTGAAAGTTTTGCCGATTCCGGGCGGGAATGATGCGATTTCTAATGTGCGGATTAAACCGGGTGGCGATTTGTTTAAGGAAGCCAGCGAAGCGGGTGCGAAGGGATTGGCTTACATTCGGGTGCGGGATAATGGCGACATTGATACGATCGGCGCAATTAAGGATAATTTGACGGAAGGGCAAAAACAGGAATTGCTCGATCGCACGGGCGCGCAACCAGGTCATTTGTTGTTATTCGCAGCGGCTGATGTGACAACTGTCAATAAGACTTTGGATAGATTGCGTTTGTTCGTGGGTAACGAATTGGGATTGATTGACAAAGACAAGATGAATCTGCTGTGGGTGACAGATTTCCCGATGTTTGAATGGAACGCTGACGAGAAGCGTTTGGAAGCATTGCACCACCCGTTTACTGCGCCGCATCCTGACGATATTAACGATTTGAAAACTGCGAGAGCTCAAGCTTACGATTTGGTGTTAAACGGTACAGAAATCGGCGGCGGTTCTCTGCGGATTTATCAGCGGGAAGTTCAGGAAAAGGTGTTTGAGGCGATCGGCTTATCGACTGAGGAAGCTTACAATAAGTTTGGCTTTTTGTTGGATGCGTTTGAGTATGGAACTCCGCCCCACGGAGGCATTGCTTACGGTTTGGATCGGTTGGTGATGCTGTTGGCTGGTGAGGAATCGATTCGCGATGTGATTGCGTTTCCGAAGACGCAGCAGGCGGGTTGTTTGCTGACGAATGCGCCGGCTGGGGTGGATGAGAAGCAGTTGAAGGAGTTGCAAGTGCGATCGACTTATACGCCCAAGTCATAATTATGTAAAATACCTTGACAATTTAACCATTTGTAAATTCCTGACTTCTTTAAGAAGTCGGGAATCTGGGTAGTTGGAGTTTGGTGTCATTGATGCAGAGGAGTTGGAGAGTTTGGTTGAGGTTGGTTTCGGTGAGTTGGGGAAACCAGGATTGGGGGAAGTTGGGCTAGGTTAAGGGTTGGGTGTGGCTATGCCATAATAAATGAGAGAATGAAATCCACCATTAACCATGACAACCACCGTTGAACTTAACGAAGAATTGGTTAAAGAAGCCTTTCGCTTAACCAATTTCAAGACAGAAAAAGAACTGATTGACTTTGCTTTGCAAGAATTAATTCGCACCCGGAAAAAGCGGAACTTACTTGATTTAAGCGGACAAATTCAATTTTCGACTGACTACGACTACAAAGCTTTGCGGGAAAACCGAAATGTTTCTGATTGATACATCAGTCTGGATCAGCGTTTTCCGCGACAGGACAGGTGTAGTACGCCAATCCCTGGAAGCAATAATCAATGATGAAAGTATTTTTCTGAACCGATTTACTCAGATGGAACTTTTGCAAGGTTGTCGAGATGAACGGGAGTGGACACTATTAGAAACTTATCTCCAAGAACAAGACTACATCGAGTCTACGCCTAATACTTGGGTAGCGGCTGCTCGGATTTACTACGATTTGCAGCGACAGGGGTTAACGGTTAGAAGTAGTATCGACTGTTGCATTGCCCAACTGGCGATCGAACACCAACTTATTTTAGTGCATAACGATCGCGATTTTGAAACTATTCAGAGAGTGCGATCACTCAATTGTTTGCGCTTCCGGCCTGACAATAATTAAAAATTAAAAAGTTAAAAACCTGGTTTCTTTGGTTTTCGGGTGGTCAAAAACCGCGTTTTTTTGCGGTAATACTGCCTCCTCACTCACCGAAAAAAGATTGACAGAGATCCATAAGTAGTTCATTATACCAATAGGAGGCATATTACCTCAGCTATTTTTCCTCTGGCTGCTCACGACTCAGAGTAGGTCTTGGCACTTACATCTGTAGCTTGATATCTTTTCACCAGCATTTTGTAACTTAAGTAGACCAACAAAGTGAAAACTCCCATTCAGAAAATCCTCTTTGGTAGCCCCGGAACCGGTAAAAGCCACACAATCGATAAGGTAATCATTCCAAATGACTTGGGAATAACAAGTCCAGAGAATATCATTAAAACAGTATTTCATCCAGAGTACACCTATGGTGACTTCATGGGCAAACTCGTGCCAATTACTAGAGCGGGTAAAGTGGAGTATAACTACTATGAGGGTCATTTTCTAAAAGCTTTAGGTCAGGCTTACAAAAACATTCAGCTAACAAAGCCAAAAGATATTGACCAAATTAACTGGGATGAGGCTAAAAATGTGGCTTTAGTTATTGATGAGATTAACCGAGGGAATTCGGCGGCCATATTTGGAGTTTGTTTTCAGTTACTAGACCGAGAAAATACAGGCTGGTCAAGTTATAGTGTAAATTTTACAGAAATTGAGTTTTATAAATTTATCGAATTAATTGGTGTCAAGATATCCGTAGTCGATGGAAACCTAAAATTTCAGTTTCCAGGAGATAGTCATTTTGTATTTTTTGAATCTTTAAAAGACAAGTTTAGCCCGTTGGGAATAAATACAGAAACCAAGGCAATTCAACTTCCACCCAATCTCTCCATCCTTGCCACTATGAATACCTCTGATAATTCCATTTATTTTATGGATAGCGCCTTCAAGCGACGTTGGGATTGGGAATTTGCCAACTGGGATGACACTAAACCTCCTGTGGCAACATACGGTAAAGGTGGAACTTTGGATGAAGATAAATGGAAAAAGCTAATCAAAAACCTTAACGGCTTTATCAAAAGTCATCACACTTCCATTCGGGGAATTGAGGACAAGCAAATTGGGTATTACTTTATCAAACAACCTGTAACTGCCGAACAGATACAAAATAAACTCATGTTCTTCCTCTGGGACAGCGTTTTCAACCGTGATAAAAAACCCCTTGTGAAACTTTTGAATGTAGAAATAGATGATCTCGTCACTTTCGGTGATTTCACTAAATTGCATAATAAGTTCATTACCAACATAATGAATTTCAAGCTTTGAATGGCTCTTAAATCTCTACTTAAAAATAATAGCTTCTCTTTTTGGACACTCCATGTTTGATTTTTCAAGCTTTAAGTTGATTAAAAATTCCAATGACTTTTTTGTTGGAATCCGTAAATCTGCTTTAGAAGATGGTTATGAGTTTTGTCTGCCAAATGGCTTTGATAATTTTCCAGATGGTGACTTTAACCAAGTGCGGGATTTATTTTTCAAGATGTATCGCACTTTCCGCAAGTTTGAGAGAGACAATACAGGCACAAACCGATTCAACCTTAACAGACCGGACTTCCAGCAAGACCAAGATCAGACTACCCTTTCTGGTGGCGGAGTCAGTATGCAAACGGAAGATGGGGAAGTTTGTGTACTCTATAGCAAGATTAAAATGATCGAGCGGGTACTGGAAGCCTACGATGACCTTGCTATCAACTCAATCCAAAAGAAAGCCAGACGCAGTGAAGATATTGATTATTCTCAACTTTACAAATACTTAGATCGCGCTATCTACCTTGATAACCATGTAATTTACGTCGAGGCGATGGATTTGCCACGTCCGACGGTGCGCTATGAAAGCACTGATATCGTGAACCTGTATTGTTATATACTCGATGAGATTGTACAGCAGTTGGATGGCGATGTGCCCGATAATATTCAAGCACACAGTCAAGATATTCGCTTCCTTGCTCAAGGCTTCCAAGACGGCTACTTGACCAGCAACCAGTCAATTTTTGACAAAGACACTTTTGGTGAAACTATCAGCATTCTTAAAGAAGCGCTGGATAACATAGACAAAAATACTTATTATAAAGACGCTGACTATTGGGGACTTTATGAAGCTATTGAAATATTCCTATATGGCGAAATAAATCCCGCTCAGAATGATGGTAACTACTGGGGAATAAAAGGGTTTTCTCTGGTTTGGGAGGATATGTGCAGCACCTATTTCTTCAAGAAATACCCAGATAAAATCTGCTATGCAGATACCGATATACCTTTGAAAGATCCTCCACATCCAGAACCTAATAGGCAAGGTGAAGAACCAAAACGGGTTGGCAACCACCGAGCTAATCATGGAAACAACGGGTACGGTAATAAATGGATTTATAAGACTAAATCTGATATTCGCTATCCTAATAAAGACGATTTCTTTGGATGGAATGAACTCCTTTGTATTGAGTTTGATACTAAAGTTGGAAGGCTGGTATACTCAAACAGAACGCATGATGAATTAAAAAACCGAGATAGAAGTACGGCAATGCGCCGGTTTCCCCGTCCCGACTTAGTTCTTAAATTGGAAACAAAAAATGGATTTGAACTGAAAATATTGGATTATAAAGATGTACCACTTGACTTTTATATAAATCCCTCATCGTCGCCAAAATCGGCAAATAAATACAAAAATGATAAGCTGCTACGCAGCTAAACCGGATAAAATAGCATTGCCTTTATTTTTGATTTTTCGCTCCCATTTGATAACCA
>NZ_JAUBUI010000155.1:0-4935 GCF_036705385.1 Microcoleus sp. B3-A4
TTGTAAGGCAATGATCTATATATATATTGCCTTACAGATTTTTTTGAGTTCACTTTTTCAGTGCCATTGAACTATAGGCAGGAGAATTTCAAATTCAGTGTTCTTACCTGGTTGCGATCGTAAATTGAGTTGGCCGCCGTGCTTTTCTGTGACGATTTGATTGCAGATAGCTAGCCCCATACCGCTGCCTTTGCCTGCTGGTTTAGTGGTAAAAAAGGTGTCAAATATCTGCTGGTGATTTTCTGGAGGAATGCCGGGCCCGTTATCGGCAATGCAAATTGCCACCCGCTTGCCGTGTTCGGTTTCTATCACTTTAGTGGTAATTTCGATTTGGGGCTGCCAGTTGTCCGGGCACGGGGTGTGTATTTCTCGATCGGCTGCGTACTCTGTCAGGGCGTCTAGAGCATTAACTAACAAATTCAAAAACACCTGACTCAACTGACCGGAGTAGCCGCTAACTAGCGGCAGTTCGCCGTAATTTTTAACCACTTCTATGCTGTTTTTAAAGCGGTTTTTCAAAATTAACAGCGTCATCTCCACGCATTCGTGAATGTCTGTCTCCACTGGTTTTGTCTCGTCCATGTGAGAGAAGTGGTGCAGCCCGTTAACTATTTTTAGCAGTTGCGAGGCTCCCAACTCCATCCCTTCTAAGGTCATAGGCAAATCTTCTTGTAAAAAATCAAATTCAATTTCTTTTTTAAGAGCCTCAATTCGGGGACACGGTGCCGAATATTCTTCTTCATAAACCGACATGAGCTGAAGCAAGTGTTCAAAATATGACAGCAGAAAAGTTAAATTTCCCCAAATACAGTTCAGCGGATTTCTGATTTCGTGGGCTACTTCTGCTACAATTCTCCCCAAACTCGCCATTTTTTCTGTTTGGATGAGTTTGGCTTGGGTTTGTTTGTGGAGTAACTTATTTGTTAATTGGTGAATTCTTGATTGAGCGACCATTAATTGGTGTACGTCTAACAGCTTGTAGGTCTGAGGTGCTATTTCCACTACTACGGGTTCGTAAATTAATTCTCCTGACCTGTAAAGCGATTCCTGGGCAGCTTCTACTATTAATTTACTGCCGGGAAGTACCAACGGAGCTGGCTTGGAAAACTTGTACAATACCTCTATTGGTCGCTTGAAAAACATTTCTAATCCGTAGCGGCGGTTAATTTTTTCAAAAAAGAGACGCCTGGATATTATGCCGACAAAATTACCCCCCTCTGTCAAAATGACGCCGGGAAGCATGGAATTTTCTTCAAAAGCCTGGGCTACTTCTTTTGCCTGTTGAGTTAATTCAATTTGGCAGTGGTAGAGGGGCAGGTCTAGGAGAGTTGATTCTAAGGAGATGTTCCAAGTACAAATTTCAGGTATATGCAACACTGATAACTCCGAGCTAGTCTCACGCACAGCAAACATAGATGAAACCCCTGTTAAAATTGTATTCATTAACAACTTAAGTTGCTATTACTTGGTAACGGGTAATTGGTAGCGGGTAGTTGCTAATTTGTGAAATTTCAACAGCACCCGATGGGAAAACCCTATCGCAGTAGCATTGTCTGCTAAAGATTTTGTTTCTAAGTCAATATTAAACGATCGAAGCTTTTGTGGAAATTACGGAGCACGCGCTTTAAACTTTTTACCATGATATACCTGCGCTCGCATGTTTTCCGAAAAAATTTAATATTTATAACTAATTATTGTGATAAATTATACCATTTTTCTAGTGATAGAAGGGAATTGGAGAACCGCGAGCGCGTTATCAGTGAATATACGGGCATCCTTCGAGGGTTGGAGGGCCCGGATTAGCCGTCGTCCAAGGGGCTTGAGGCTCCAACGGTACCGTCAAGGCTGGGGTCCAGGTAACAATCTGCAGATTCTACAGCAGAAAGAAGTTCGGCAACGGATTCGCCTTCTTCGGATGTAACCGAATGTAACGGATGGGAGGCTTTAGTTATCGTCGCGAGAGAAGGAACAAGCAATGTTCCGCAAGGGTTTGTGCAATTAAGAACCTTCTCACCGTATTGGCGGTTGCTATACCACCCAAAAGAAATGCAACTTTAGGCAACTTCCAACCTCGATGGTAGTCAGTTTTTTGCAATCTGCCACCTCCCATCTGCCATCTCAAATCGTCTTAGGGTTCCACCTCCGGCCAGAGGCGTTCTAGCTGATACCGCCAAGCCGCGAGAGTATTTTCGCGAGACTCTCGCCCTAGTTCCATTTCACCCATCAATCCTTCTGCGTAGAAACGGTCTAAAGTCTGAAGGGTAGTTTCCACAGACTGTCCCTGCATCTTCGCACCTTTGATGATTTGGCGGATGCGGCTTTCTATTAAACCGCCGAAAAAGTCGGACAAACCTCGCTCTTGCAAAGCCAGCACTCTGGCGACGGCGGCCGAGAAATCTGCGGCCGCGAGTGTGGCACAACTGTGCTGAAATACTCCCCACACAACGTTTTGATGTAAGGCGTAGCGAGTTTCCAGGGTGGTGTCAAAGTTAGCTTCTAGGAGTTTATCAAAAAATGGTTGAGCTTCCTGGGCATCGGCGATCGGCAGCAAAATCCGCAGCCAAGTCCCGTCTTCTGAAAGGAGGACTAACAGGCGAAAATTGGGGGTTTCTACTTGCCAAGAAGTGGCAGCCGGCATCTCAACACTGTCACCAAATAAGTCTTTAAGGGTATTGCTAATTTCTTCGGGAGTCATGCGAATTTTAGATTTTAGGTTTGAGGTTTTAGATGTGAAATTGCAGACTGGTGAGTTGGTTTCAAAAGTTTGTAATATTTACCAGTATGGCTTAGTATCAACTCAATTTCAAATCTCCAATCTCCAATCTCAAATCTCAAATCGACTTAGTAAAAGTAGGGTGTACACCGCGCACATTTCAACGCTTGGTGTTTATGGGCGCACCTTACCCTATTGATATTTACCACTATGGGTCAATCTAAAATCTAAAATCTAAAATCTAAAATCGATTTAGGGAAGCCAGCGGGGGTGATAGCCGGCAAGGGGAAGTTCTTCTGGCTGTAGTTTGGCGGGAGAACCGTCTGCGGGTATGTCTACTAAGGGTAGCAGCCAGAGGCGGCTGGTGGCGATCGACTGTCCGCCCGAGTTGCGGGGACTGTCTGCTGCTGAGGGAGTTGCTGCTGTGACTGATTGGTCGAAAATTAATGCCAGCCCGTCGGGAGATAAACTGATTTGGGTATCTAATTGGTTGGGCAAAATCAGCAGCGGTTTGATGGTTCCTACCAAACGAGTACCCTCTTTTTTGAGGTCGATGGTGGCGATGAAAGGCTGTTCTTTGTAGCTTTCTGTTTTGAGGCGTTGGGCTAACAAACAGTAGAGACGCTGAACTTGGTTGTCTTGGTTTTTGCGGGGGTCGAAATAAACGGCCATAATGCTGCCGGGAATACGCAATATTTCTTGTTCTACACCTTGGTTATCTAAGATGAAAAGCGATCGAGTAAAGTCGCTGTTGTATTTAACATAGGCGGCGGCAGAGTTGTCGCGGGCCATCCCCAATACTTGTTCGTATTTTGGCAAAAATTCTACTGGGTCTGCTTCCGGTTTGAGGGGGACGATCGCTAATCCTTGTTTTTGAGATATTACCATCGATTTGCTGTCGGGGCGAATCATAAAATCTCCGCCTTGTTCGTTTTCCAATGGTCTGGGCGCCTGTTTTTCTTCCAAAATCCAAGGACTGAAATCGCCGGGATTGCTGCGGTTGACGCGCTGGACAACTATGATTTTTCCGTCGGCTGAGAGGTCGAATTTGAGGTTTTGGTAATCTTTGGAGTCTAAGATTTTGTCGATTCTACCGGCTGGGTATTTTTGTTGAGTTCCTGAGCCCGATTGGGGGTTGAGGCCGGTGGTGACTGTGAATAGTTCTTGATTTAGAGTGCCGCGAGTACGGGCGATCGATCGATCTGTGGCGGAGAATAAAATGCGATCGCTGTCGGGATAAGGTTTAAAATCGGTAACGACTAAATCTTTGGGAGTCAGCGCTATCGGTTTCGATTCGCTGCTGGTGAGATTGACTAGCATTAATCTGCTTTCTGTTTCGCCTTGGACACCGATGTAAGCAAAAGCTCGATCGCGGCTGCGAAAGGAACTGCTAAACGGTTGCATGGGCGTTCCTTTTTTTTGGTTGTTTTCTCCGAAATACTTGTCGGTTGCTCCGGCGAGTTTGACTGTGTAGGTAACGCCGTAGGGTGCTGGATCTTTGAGAGTGTAAGCCATGCGCCTTCCCGCCCAACTAAATTTACCGGGGAGGGGGGGTTCTAGCTTTAAGTTTTCCTCGACGGTGGAGTGGTTCATCGGCCGAAAGAATGTGAGGATAAAGCCGGTATCTTCGGCGCCGATTTGTTTGTTTTCCCAGGTAAATTCTCGCACTCTGGGTGCTGTGCGATCGCCGCTCAGCAGCAGCAGTCCGATTAAGACGCTCAGCACTAGCATGAGGAAGATGGCCGTGCGGTCGATCGGCTGTTTGAATGGCAGATTAGCGAAGGGTGAAGGATTAATTTTTTTCTTAAAAATACTCACAAATCTCTCTCTCCTACTTGCTGCTGAAAATTAACTGCCAAATTTTCCCTCTTAAATTTTACTGTCTTGGGCGTACTCCCGACCCTCTGAAACGCGTTTTTTTACCAGGGGAAAGGGCTGCAACGACGTATGTTGGTAAAAAAAACTCGGTTTCTGAAAGTGTTCGTGCCTCCAGGACAGAATTAAACTCACGAGCTTAAATCCGTGGAGTCTGCGGCACTTACAACAGCCTCAACCGATTTTAGAGGTGAAATTTGAGATTTTAGATTGTAGGGTACCTCAAAGCTAAAAATTGAGCGAGCGAGAGAGGTTTTTACGATGGTATAGCGGGACTTAAACAAATTTTAAGCCCAAACAAAGCCTAAACTGGCTTTATAAGCGGAGAATACGTCCCAATTTTGGTT
>NZ_JAUBUI010000156.1:0-4809 GCF_036705385.1 Microcoleus sp. B3-A4
CAACTTTTGGGCGAGCGAAACTGTTTCTTTGATTCATAACGGGCGTGCGGCGCCCGTGGAACGCTCTAAAGAGGACTAATGAATTCTTCAGTCCTCTTCAGAGGACTTTAGCTTTGAGGCAGGGGTTTCAACCCCTGCCGGACTGCCGGACTCAGGGACAGAGCGTTAAAAGCCCGCCCTCAAATTTAGCTACTTAACCTTGCAGCTTACCGCCCAGATTTTCTCGGCGATGTACCATCAGCCCGCCTCCGACGGATCAGCACGCTCATCACCTGCTTCGGATTAGCGGCACGCTGTACGGGACTCCAATCGCCCACTTCTGCAAATCCCAGCCGGTACAAAGTGAGTATGGTTTCCCTGACACCTTTGGGCGAACCGACAACCGTTAACAGCACCACTTCCTGTTCGCATACTGCTGCTGAGTCGTCATTTGGGCGATCGAATTTGTTGTCGTCAGGCACGAATTCCTGTGACATAATATGTTCTCCTGGTTTTGGGTTTTCTAGAAAAACCCAAAAACCCAGCCGCCCCGCATTTCAACACATAGCAGGGCGGCTACAGAGGATGTTAAGATACTCCGTTAGCCTCCAGACTGCTAGTCCCAGTTTGGCGGTTAGCTGTCCATTGCTGTTGGTAGCAGCTTTGGGCAGTGCAACTAGATTTTTGGGCGACGCGGGCTGCCTCCTCTACAAGCAAGCAACCTCTCACTTCAAAGCGTAGCCGCATAGGGGGCCAGCCGTCAACCGATTTTAGATTTTAGATTTTAGATTTTGGATTTTGGATTTACTTGTTACCAGCGTCAGCGGCTGGAAACCAGTTAGTTGGGCCGAAATGCTAAATTAAAAGTAATGTTGCTTTAGTACAACCATGTCCAAACGACTCACCATTGCCCAAGCACAGCAGCAGCTTCCAAACCTACCCCAAGAACTTATCAATGAGCCTATCATCATCACTCAAGATGGCGTTCCCGTTATGGCTGCAATGAGCTACACGCATTTGACTGAACTGTTAGAAACCTTAGATATTCTCACCGATACAGAATTCGTTACCAAATTGCGTCAAAGCATCACCCAAGCACGCCAAGAGGAAACTATTTCCTGGGAAAATGCCAAAGCAAAATTGGGACTCTGAATCACGAAGAAAATGCGATCGAATATGAGATCCAGCTTACGCCACTGGCACTGGAAATGTTGGAGGCAGTCAAAGATAGACGAGAACAGGAAAAATTGCGCGATCGCATTGATCAACTAAAATTTGAACCACAAAAGCAAGGCAAAGCCCTTGTAGATAACTATCAGGATTTCGCAGCATCCGAGCTGGTGGACAGCGCTATCGTATAGTTTATCAAGTCGAACAAGATCGAGTTCTAGTTGTTGTCGTGGGACTAGGGAGACGTAAAGATGGTGACAAAAAAGACATTTACACCATCTTAGAAAAACTGTTAGAGCCGTGATTGTAACTTCTTATATCCGGCGTATTTAAGCCGAATAAATATCATTTGTATGGACACAACAGTGTTGTGTCCTTTGCCTGCGGTAATCTCACTCCTCGCTAACAGCCAAACCAGACACCACAGGGGCGATCGCATTTAACTTCAACACAGGATGCTCCCCTTCCACCTGTCGGCAATTCCACTCATTTCTAAACAGCAAAACTGGCCTTCCCCAAGTATCTTTCACCGTCACCGTATTAAACAGCCGCCCAACTTTTTCCAGCGCATCCCAACCGCCGTCAACCCAACGAGCTACACTGTAAGGCAACATATCGATCGTCGTTTCCACATTATATTCCGACTGCATTCTGAACTGCACAACTTCAAATTGCAACTGTCCGACAGCCGCCAAAATAGGCTCGCGTTTCGACTCATCAACCGAGTACATAATTTGCACTGCGCCTTCTTCTTGCAACTCAGAAACGCCTTTGCGGAACTGCTTAAACTTAGAAGGATTGGGATTTCTCAAAAAAGCAAAAAGTTCAGGAGAAAAACAGGGTATCCCTTCATATTCCAGTTTTTGGCCGGTGTAAATAGTATCGCCGATCGCAAATACCCCCGGATTGTTCAAACCGATCACATCGCCTGGATACGCAACCTCGATCGACTCACGATCCTGAGCAAATAACTTTTGAGGCCTTGACAAACGCACCGTCTTACCACTGCGAGCGTGAGTCACGTTCATGTCCTTTTCAAACTTGCCCGTACAAACCCGAATAAAGGCAACGCGATCGCGATGTCTCGGGTCCATATTCGCTTGCAATTTAAACACAAACCCGGTAAAATCTTCATAAGTTGGTGGCAAGTCTCCGGCGCTGCTCTTGCGGGCGATCGGCTTCATAGCGTAATCTAAAAACGCATCTAAAAACAGTTCGACCCCAAAATTGCTCATCGCGCTGCCAAAGAAAACTGGCGTCATTTTTCCAGCCCGAACTAAATCTAAATCGAGTTCAGTTCCCAACTCATCAAGCAGTTCTAACTCTTCTTTGAGCTGATAGTAAAGGTCTTGTTCCAACAAATCTTCAATGCGCGGATCGCCCAATTCGATGACGGTATCAACAGCAGCACGAGAACCGTGTTTAGCCCGCTCGAATAAGTGAATTTTGCGCGCCCTGCGATCGAAAACACCTTTAAAGCGATCGCCCGTACCTATGGGCCAATTTACCGGATAAGTCTGCAACCCCAATTCTTTCTCAATTTCGTCCAACAAATCCAAAGGTTCTCTGCTAGGGCGATCGAGCTTATTAAAGAAAGTAAAAATAGGCAGACTTCGCAGCTTACAAACTTCAAATAACTTCCGAGTTTGCGGTTCCAAACCCTTAGCAGCATCCTCAAGCATCACCGCATTGTCAGCCGCCGCCAGAGTTCGATAAGTATCTTCGCTAAAATCTTGGTGTCCCGGAGTATCGAGCAGATTAATGTGATATTTTTTATACTCAAACTGCAAAACAGTAGAAGTAATAGAAATTCCCCGCTGCTGTTCCATCGCCATCCAGTCAGACGTAGCGTGTCGCTGAGCCCGCCGCGCTTTCACAGAACCTGCTTCGTGAATTGCACCTCCGTACAGCAGCAGCTTTTCTGTCAAAGTAGTTTTACCCGCGTCAGGGTGCGAGATAATAGCAAAGTTGCGCCGGCGCTCAACAGCAGTTAGCAGTTCAGTTTCGAGTTCAGTTGTCATCACAAATTAGGTAGGGGAATCATCACCCGATCGCCATTATAGCCTGTGCTACAGTTGCTATTAAAGGTAAAATTATCATTAAAGTCAAGGAACAAAAATAATATGTACGACTCGGACAAGCGGAAGCTGCTATCACTGGTGTGCCACGGGGCGATTTTTTTCAGCACGTTACTGTTCTCGATCGGAGCGCCGATCGCTGTATTGTTAGTATCAGATGACCCCGTTGTCAAAGAAAACGCCACAGAAGCCATCAATTTTCACTTTAATGTATGGCTGTACGCTCTGATTCTGGTGCCGCTATCTTTTTTGACATTGGGTTTGGCTGGCTTAATCGGTTTCGTACTACACTGGGGACTGACAATAATGGCTATCCTCCACATTTTGCAAAATCCTAACCAACCTTACCGCTACCCTTTTATTTTCCGAATAGTTTAGACACCAAATCGCGCTTCACCATCGATTTCAACAACCCGATTTCTTCAATAAGAAACCGGGTTTTTAATTGTTTTATAACTCAGATTCGTTACCCAACTGGCAAAGACACTGCTTAAGTGACAAAGAGGGTTGATTGTCGGAGACAAGATTCAGTAAAAAAAATTAAAAGTTTGTGAAACTAAGCATCATCCAGTTGGGGATTCCAGAAAATTGACCTAACATCATGAGTCAAATCTTCTTAATCCATAAAACTTCAAAAATTAGAACACAATCAACTATTAATTATGGTGTTTTCGCCCTGTTGCAGCGCTGTTGTGAACGCTAAGTTGATCTTCCATTGATGCCGTTTCCCAAACTATGCTAACGTCTTTGGGTTATTTCGCAGAGTTAGGGCGGATGTTCGATCGCTCCGAATCATCGTTTTTGCTTTAGCTGTGCTATTTTTGCATCGGGCGATCGTTTTATTGAAATTGTCCACCAATTTTATCTCCACCAAGAGTCTTAAAACTTAATACAATATTTTTCCAATAAAAATCCCGCTCTTGTGGAACGGGAAAGCCATCAGGGTGCATCTATATATATGTCACTATAACTCATAGGGGGTATAACCCCTTTTAGCTTTATCGAATCTTTACAAGTAGGCGATTTTTATAAAGATTTAGGTTTTTATTTGACTGATCAGCCGTTTTATGACCTTAAAATGGAAAATGCTGACATTTAAAAAATCAAGTGAGTTTCCTCTGAATAATCAAAACTTTAAGCTTCCTTACCATGCTTCAGCAAATGGTGGAACTAATACCATAAGAGGGCTACATTTGCGATAAATATCACTAACTTAAGTACAGTGAAACAGTTAAAATTGCATACAGTCCGGTCGCCAGTCCGCTAAATAGTAACGTTTGAGGCTTGATACTTAGAACTTAGTCTAATAAAAACTCCACAATTTTTACTTGGCTTTCTAACAAATAAGATTCCGCAAATTTCTCTAAGAGTTGATGATTTTTCGTGCTAAAAGCAAAGCGATAGAAGTTACTGTCAAGAGGGAATCAACAAAAATTTTGTAAAGGACAATTGCGATTAAACGAGGAGCGTGATGTTTCTTCACCTTAATTCTCGAAATATCAATAATATCATGTCCGGGTGCTTACCCATAATTAAGCAGCAACTGGAACTTGAGGCCACCAGTGAAAGTTTGTTAAACCCC
>NZ_JAUBUI010000157.1:0-4757 GCF_036705385.1 Microcoleus sp. B3-A4
TCGCTATAACCTCGATGGGGTTCATACTGATTAATGAATTGACGACCACATTGGACACAAATGTGATTTTGTTTTCCGGCGTTGCTGATTTACGGTATGAAAGGCTAAATATGCCAGTAATAGAAACCAGTATCGACAAAGCTTGGGGATTTTCAACTTATTTTTTTCATACCATGATTAAGCAACGCCACAAAAAAAAATAAAACATAATGTACGCCAGTCGCGATCGGGCTTTGGCACATCATTCTACTAAATAGAATAAGTTTTGCCCGCTCGCCCCCAATGAACTCCAAATGAACTCAAGCCGTTGCCTTCCCCTGGATATCAGACTTCAGCCCTCTAAGAATGTTCCCGCACGCACCAGGTCTTATAGACAGGCGATCGCCCCCTTGCCCTAAGCCATCGAGCTTAACAATAGATATTACCCCAAAAATCAACACACGAAGACGATCGCACTCAAGCGAGCGACATTCCCCGCGCGATCGGGTAAACTAAAAAGGTCGAACCCGCTCTCTACCTGTGCTCGTGAGTGCCAATGAAATCAAGCGCTCGACATTCCCCGCGCGATCGCCCCCAATGAACTCCACATGAAATCAAGCCCTTGCTTTCCCAAGGATATCAGACTTCAGCCCTCAGAGGATGTTCCCGCACGCACCAGGTATTATAGATGTATAGATGGACGATCGCCCCCAAGCCCTAAACAATTGAGCTTAACAATAGATATTACCCCAAAATCTTCTACACACGAAGACGATCGCACTCAATCGATCGACCAACAAGCGCGATCGGGTAAACTAGAAAGGTCGATCGCATCCCCGTGCCATTGACTCACGGCATAACTAATGTTGACCTCACTCTCACTGAGGATGGCCCATTACTAAACTAACGAGAAAAAAAATAGTTACGGATAGACGCTATGACAATCGAGCAAGACGATAATTTAATCTTGGCGATAGACGACCATTCGTGGTCTGATGACTGCGGACTCAGAATCCAAGGATGGATTGTGAGCAAGCAAGAAGGAATCCTAGATGAAGTATCAGTGTGCGTGGGAAATACTTGCGTACCAATTACTACATGGTATCCCCGCCCTGATGTGACCGCAGCGTTTCCCCAATACTACAGTGATAACTGTGGTTTTGTTGTGAACCTGGATTATACCGACAAAGGTCGAGTCATCTTTGAGGCTAAAAATCAAGGAAAAATATTGACTAAAAGCGTAGCCATAGGTGAAATAATAGAGGCTCCTCATAGAACTATTGTTACCGAAGAAAATGAGGTATCCAAGCAATATTTTAAGCTCGATCTAGGCTGTGGATCCAACAAACAACCAGGAACTTTGGGGTTAGATATCATCAACCAACCAGGAGTTGACTATGTAATAGATTTGCAGAATGAGAAGTTGCCATTTCCCAACCGGAGCGTAGATTATGTCTACTCTGCTCATTTCTTGGAACATCTGACTCCACCTGCACCCATACCTATATTCCAAGAAATTAACCGTGTTTGTACTGAGGGAGCGCATTTAGAGTTTTGGACACCCTTCATGTGGCACAACTCAGGATTTATTTTCGGGCATACCCAATACTATAATGAAGATCACTATATGCACCTGTGCGTATGGTTCTCCGAGTTTTGGGAAAAAGGTCTTGGGGCTAGATGGCTTCTCAAGGAATTCGTATACGTTGTAGATCCAGAAGTTTTAACAGAACTGTACAAGAACAAAATTAAACTTGAATTGGCTATCAAGTATTATAAAGGTGTTGTGAAAGAATTTGGAGTTATAATCGAAGTTCGTCACGACTATCAAGGAGAGACTATATATCCTAAACGTACCTTTACTACAGAGCGGCACAGAGAACGACACCTGCTCCACTCTTCTTCCAAAACGATTGATGAAAACGAGTTGCAGCAAGCAATCAATTGGTTTTCTGGAGCTGAATAGAAAAGCTTTTGCAGATGAAAAAATGTCGCTCATCTAAGATAACAATTTGAATAATTGGAGGTATGTAAGTGGCTATAGAACAAGATGAGAACTTAATCTGGTGCATTGACGAATCTTGGTCTGACGACTGGGCAATAGGAATTCGGGGTTGGATACTTGGCAAACAAGGAATTTTAGAACAAGTTGAAATTTGCGCCAATGATACCTGCGTTCCAATTACTTGTTGGTATCCCCGGCCTGATGTAGCAGATGTGTTTCCCCAATACTACAGCGATCGATGCGGATTTGTGATCCATTTGAATCGCACTGCCGAACACAGCATCACCTTTAACGCTCACGCTCAAGGGAAAACAGCCAGCAAAAACATAACTTTTATTGGCTCGAAACCCCAGGAACCCGATCAAAACATTTTTCCTGATGGCGCTAACATTTATGGTGAGTTTGTAAACACAGTTAATCAGAATAACCTCAGAGTTTTAGAAATTGGTTCGCGAGTTGTATCTCCGGGAAATAAAGGTCAGAGACCTTTTTTTTCTGGGGCATCTTCCTATACCGGTTTTGACTATTATTCCGACGAAAACACAGATGTAGTAGGAGATGCTCACAAGCTCTCTCAATATTTTAGCAATCGGCGGTTTGATGCGGTTTTTTCTATATCAGTGTTTGAACACTTAGCAATGCCTTGGGTAGCAGCAATGGAAATCAATAAGGTACTAGAAATAGGAGGAATAACATTTCACCACACTCATTTTGCATGGCTTCCGCACGAAAGACCTTGGGATTTCTGGCGCTTTTCTGACGATGGTCTCAAGGTTTTATTTTCGCCAGCGTTGGGATTTGAAGTTATGAAAGTAGCTTTCATAGAACCAATGCGATTGCACTTTGATACTTTAAGGCAAGGTAACGAACAGTTCCCCCTTCAGCCTGTATTTGGCGGCGTTGCCATCCTTGCCAAAAAGGTAGCCGAAGTTAATTGCGATAAATTTAAGTGGGATCTAACGCTAGAAGATTTGCTGACATCAGAAAGCCATTATCCAAAACCCAACACTTAATTTATAGCAACCGCTTTCGTCGGCACCGGACGCAAAGCGTAAGACATTCAATGGTCGCCAGAACGTAAAAAATCAGGCGTTGCTGAATCAAGGTATGAATACTGCCGGAACGGGAACATCCTGAAATTTTAGGTAATGTATTAATAATTTAATAGAGTGCCTGAGCATTTCCGCGCACTTAGAATAACAAAGAGTCTTGCGATGTAGCCTTGCCAGATAATGTCTCAACCTCGTATTTTCCCCTTCTACTCGTGTCATATAAGTCTTGCTGATGATGTGCTCTTCATCAGGAATAAACATCGGATAGACTGGCCATCCATCCGTGACATAAAAATAGCATTTCCAGGCACTTATACCATTTTTTTAAAGATGTGATATAGATAAAGAATGTAAAATCCAAGACCATCCGGTGAGAAAACCAATGACGCGATCTGTGAAAGATGCCAAAATTTCCTTGACTTTTGTGCGGAGTTCGTCAAGATTACTAAACACCGACCAAGCTAAAAAATCTTTCAGATATTCCCACACTCTTTCTGTCGGATTTACTTCGGGACAAGCCGGAGGCTGAAATAGTAAAATAACATTGTCGGGTAATTCAGATGAGCTTAAATTATGAGCGGGTGCGTTATCTACTTGAATGATGTGTAATTCATGAGGATATTGTATTGACAAAAGTTGTAAATATGCTTCAAAACAAACTTTGTCTTTTGTCTAGGGTGCATCTCACTTTTGCGAATGTGTCAAAAAAGAGTTAAAATGAAAAAGCTAGTAAAATCGTCAAATAAAGATGAGGTAAATAAAATGACACCCTCAGACCAACAACAGCTAAAAGCCCACTTAAAAGCGGTAGCAAAAATTCTTTTGAGAAATACAGATTCAACCGAGTTAAAAAGTTTTGAAAGTATAGAAAAATCAGTGCGAAGCGAAAATGTTATCAGAAGTTGGTCCAGAAATAGGTAACTTTTTTTTTCAGCAGTATCAGGAATTCAAACAGGAAAACCCCGAAAAATAAAATCAATAATCGGCTCGCTCGACCTTACGGATAATCAGGCAAAATATTTTGGCTTAAAAGCTTACAGTCAATTTAGTCCACTGATGGAAAGTTGCTGCCTTTTAATCAGTGCTAACGAATCTTAAGTAGCTAGACAAAATTAATTACATAGTTTTCTCCAAATTGTTTCAGGATTTTTTCCACAGATGTAACAAAAGTTTCCCAACTCTTGTAAGCAGATATCTCAATCCATTCATACTTAATAAACCGCCATAAAATTTCAATTAAATTTAATTCAGGAGAGTAAGAAGGCAACTCAAAAAGAGTAATATTACGTTGTTTCCACTCTTCAAGTTTGTCAACAATAGCATCACTGGTATGAATAGAAGCTTGATCTGTGACAATCACCGTTGGCTTATGTACGGCGGGGAAAAAAGCATCAATACAGGCGATAACTACATCAGAATTAATACTTTGAGATGAAATATAAGTTTCAAGATGGTTCTTTCGATTCATGATTCCTAGTACATTCATTCGCTGACTACGGCGACTAGGAATTGTTAAATATTCTCCGATATCCTGCCAGCCATAGGGGACACAAGGAATCAAACAAAATCCCGTTTCATCCAAGTAATATAAATCAATTTGACCCTCATCATCTAATCGTTTTAATTCTTCTAATTGTGCCTTCTTAAGTAGTCAAACAAAATTAATTACACAAACAACTAATATGATATAATAAAAAATATCAAGTTGTGTTCAAAGAGGT
>NZ_JAUBUI010000036.1:0-58189 GCF_036705385.1 Microcoleus sp. B3-A4
ATCGCGCCCCTGAACATCCTGTCAATTTAATTCTCATCGAAAGACTCAATCCCATGTCAAACGGTCAGCCGTTTCCATCCTTGTGGTTGGCTTGGGTGGGAAAACGAACTCTACCTTTAGAAATAGTTTGGTTTAAGTATTTACGACGTTTTGGAGTGGATCATTGGTATCGGTTTGCCAAGCAAAGATTACATTGGACATTGCCTAACCTGAGAACTCCCTCTCAATGTGAGCGGTGGAGTGATTTAATGCCCTTGATGAGTTGGCAACTCTGGCTGGCTAGGGATTTAGTTAAAGAAAATCGACTGCCTTGGCAATCTGCTACGATCGATTTAACTCCTGGACGTGTTGCCCAATCAATGTTATCGATTTTAGTTGACATTGGTACTCCGACGAAACTACCTAAACCGAGGGGAAAATCTCCTGGTTGGGAAACAGGAAAGGTACGGATATCGGCACCACGATATCCCACTGTCAAAAAACGAGTCTCTCGACGCAAAAAGTCCTCAAGATTAGTTGTTTAATCTCCTCTATTTGGAATTGTTGAGCAATAACTTGCCCGGTTTTGAAAGGCAGGTACTTTTAGATGCGATCGTTTTTTAGTCTAAACTCCAGTTATTAAAAGTCGCTGCTCTTTGTCAGGACAAGGCTGTGCCGTTTTCCTACTGTAGACCTCTTGCAAAAATCCTTTTCCTCAATTGATGGGACGGGCAAGATGCCCATCCCACAAGAGTTATTTTTTCTTGTGGGATGGGCATCTTGCCCGTCCTAATTATTTTTGCAAGAGGTCTTGTATTTGAGGCGATTGAAAACTGCTATAAAATTAGATGACTCAAAGCGAAACAGTACCGGCAGAGGCGATCGCTAAAAATACTCTTCAGATCAATCTGAGGGTAGACGGCAAGAGTTCAAATCCCCTGCTATGGTGGAAAATATAGCCCTACAGATTACAACTCTAGGTTATTATGAATGCTTGGCGCGATCGATTCAATCAATTTACAGGTAAAACTAGATTGGCAGTTTGCCGGGTGTTCGTTCACCTAACAGGCGAAGAAGTTGCACCGCTGTTAGGAGTTCTCAACCGCACCGCCAGACAAGCAATTGATGCCGATGGCGACATAGCAGTTTTAGGAGAAGGTCTTGTAGAAATTTGCAATCACCTGTTGCAGTACGACAACTACTGGCAAGCAGCAGCCAATGAAGGTGATGTTTTTTGGAATGAAGGCGAAGCCGGCGATTATGTGGATGAACTTTTCACTGATTCAGCCGAGCGCTATCTCAGCGAGCCTCAATACAGTACATCTGTTTACGATCAAAAATCCCCCTTGTCTTTGCCGATAACTAGAAATATTGTAGTGATGCTGACAGTTGCGTATGAAGGCGAAGTTCCTGCCCTAGAAACTGACCTCGCTGACATCAGCACGCTGAAAGTCGGTTTAAAAGCCCTGATTAATTTACATTACCAAGAAAGGCTCCGAGCTGTGCAAGTTCACTTTTCTCCCGCACAGTTGGGAGACGAACTTAGCAACGACCAAGTGTTGGTCAATTTCCCCGAACTTATTCCCATTTAAGGAAGGAAGAAGGAAGAGGGAGAAATTACCAATTAATTACTATTTACCAATTACTACCGCAGATTCCCTGTATATGTAGTACACACAGTTTTCTAGGAAGGAAGGTGCTTTGCTAGCAACAATCTGCAAGTTTTATCCAAAATATTGCAGCGATGCACGCTAGAGATTAACACCACACAATATAGCTGCTACTGTACTTGTTAAAGATGGAATCGGGTCTATTTATTCATTACCAATTACTATTTATGATGCTGCGAAAACTGACAATTTATTTAATGGCATTAACTTTTTTGTGGACGGCAACTGGCTGCGGTTCTCCTCGCACACAAACTTCTACAAATCCTGCTGGAAATCCGAATATTAACACAGTGCGTCCTGCACCAAATAATAATAACTTGCGTGAAGGTCAATATCCTGTACAGCAAGCTACCTACGACGATGCGGATGGCGAATACAGTTTAATGTTGCTGAATACTCCCCCGGGCAGTCCCCCAGTTTACCGCACTACGGATTTGCAAATGGCTCGCTTAACTAATGAAGAAATATCGGCAGGCAAGAAAAGTTATCTAAATGTGGATAACAATCAAGCGGTTTTGCATTTGACAGAAGATTTTAAAATTGAGTACGTTCACAACGTTACCGAAACTGTTCCGAATCCTCAAACAGGTCAGCCCCAAACCGTAGTAGTGAGACAGCAATCAGGCTTCTGGGCGCCGTTTGCGGGGGCTATAGCCGGTCAGGCGATCGGCAGTTTGTTATTTAGACCGCAATATTATATGCCGCCAGTCTATCAACCGGGGATTATGAGAGGATATGGCGGGTATGGTAATACTTACGGCCAAGCTGTTCAGCAGTATCAAACTCGGTATCGAACTCCGCCTCCGGTGGTGAGAAACCGTCAAGTTTTAAGGACAACCGGGCGTTTGCGATCGCCCACCTATAACCAGCCAGTAAGACCCTCAGCACGCCCAAATGGCAATCGATCGACCGGTTCGGGTTACGGTGGCAGCACTTTGAGGCGATCGCCGCAGCAGCGTCAAAATCAATACAAGCGGCAGCCGAGTTTTGGTAGCGGCAGAAATTCTCGTCCACCGAGTCGGACTCGCTCTTTCGGGAGTAGAAGGCGCTGAGTTGAAGATTGCAAAAATCAGCAACTGAGATCGGTAAAAGTGGATTTTATCAATCCTCCCGATGCCACCCAGGCGCAGGTATAGAGAGTGAAAACTTTGGAATAATTGATTTAGCCTTCTCTGTTTCCCCCAGACCCAAAAAATATGTGATTTAATTTCTACATTGATATGTAGGTGACAATATGTCTTCTTCACAACCCCCGTCAGGGGAAAGAAACCCTCTAGGATTGGATGAATTGATTGCTATCTTGGTTGCCTTCGGCACGATGGGAGCAATTTTATTTTGGGTAACAGGTAAAAATCCCGATCGATTGAATGCCAGAAATTGGCAATTTCCAGCCGTTTTTTCTCAACCTGCTGTTACGCCCGCGAGTCCGGGAATATTAACGCCCGAATCGCCAAGTTCTGATGTGCGCTCGCCCGCTAAAACGCTCCTTCCCTCAGAACCGGATGCCGCACCTGTGGGACCTTTAGGGCGGGTTTTACCGCAAAATCCTCCGGTGGGTGTAATCGTTGTTCCTCCCAAGCCAATTGCGCGATCGACCCCCGCTCCAGCAATTACCAAACCGAAAGCTGATAAACCCAAAGTTGGGCCCGTTAGATTCTCCGATGTTCCGGACAAATATTGGGCGCGTCCGTTCATTGTAGCTTTAGTCGATCGGAAAATTTTTGCTGAACCCACCGACAGCAAATTTCACCCCGACGAACCGATGACGCGAGCCGAACTAGCGCGCTTAATTCAGCGAATGTCCGACGACAAAGAGCCGATCCGAAAACCAATTGATTTTAAAGACGTAAAAGACAAGAGCCCTGTCGCTCCTGCGATCGACCACACCGTCAAAACTGGATATCTTAAAGGATACCCAAACAATGAGTTCCGTCCCGAAAAACAGATTCCGCGTGTCGAAGTCATCGCAGCTTTAGCGAGCGGTTTGAGCCTGAAACCATCCACAAAAGCAACCAAAACTTTACAAGTTTATACAGACAGGGCAAAAGTGCCGAAATGGGCAGTTAACAAAGTAGCATCAGCCACAGAAGCTGGCATTGTTGTCAACCACCCGAAGCGCACACTTTTGCAGCCTAATAGAACAGCAACTCGAGCTGAGGTAGCAGCCATGGTTTACCAAGCTATGGCCAAAAAAGGCAAAGTACCTGCTAAGTCTTCAGAGTATGTTGTGAAGCCTTTAAAGTTGCCCAAATAATATTTTAGGGGCGTTGCTCCTAGCCCGCCCCACAATAACATTTAATCGTTATTGTTTGTAGTCAGGACTTAAGCCTTCACTACGAAGCAGCTAAATTAATCTTGAAACACCATAATACTGCCCGAATAGCAAGCTACCCAAACCTGATTAGTTTCCGGATCGTAAGTAATCCCGATCGGGCTTGAATTAACCTTCACTGTTTGCAGCACTTTCATATCGCTTGTCCTAACTTTGCTAACAGTATTCGAGAAATAGTTGACCACATAAAGCAGTTTTCCCTGATCGGAGATTGTCATGCTGCGAGGGGCTTTTCCTGTCGAAACTTTGTCCACCACTTTACCGGTTTTTAGGTCAATTTTTGCCACATTTCCTTCACCATTTAAAGTGGCATAAAGATACTTTCCGTTGGGATCGATCGTCAAATGACGCGGCGCATTGCCAATATTCCTCAGCCATTCTACCGAAAAGTCGATGAGATTCACTTTCGCAATATCGGAAGAACCCATGATGGCAACATAGGCATTTTTTGAGTCGGGAGTAACAACAATACCCCGAGGATATGCACCCAGTTTCACCCGCTCTATTTCGAGATTTTTATTGATATCAACCACGCTCAAATCCCAACTGCACCAATTGCTAGCGAGCGCGAAGCGATTGTCAGGCGAAACAGCATTGAATTTCGGAACTGCACCTACAGGAATTACCTTTTCTATTGTCAAAGTTTGGGTATTGATGCGGTACAGAAAACTTTGGTCGTGTTTTGCCGCTGGAGAACACCTGTCCGTTCCCGGATTTCTAAACCCGGAACCGTACATTTTGTAGTTGGAGACGTAGGCATATTTGCCATCGGTTGAAAAAGCCGCTTCTACGGGAGAGCCTTTATAATTGCCTTTGAATTTAGAAAAGCCGAACTTCGACAAGTTTACTGTATCCGGAATAGTCTTGACTAATTTAAAATTCCTGTCGTAAACTGTGATTGTGTGGCGGTACATCATGTTTTGAGCAAAAAACAAACCCGCTCCCGAATAAACTATTGATTTGGGCGATATGTTACCGTAAATAGTTTTTTCCAAGGTCATTTTTCCTTGAGTATTATCGGGAGGATTTACGAGCTTTGTGGGTGGCAACTCACTTTCTTTATCCTCGGAATTTTCAGTTTTAAAGGGCGGTAAAGAGGGTTCTTGAAATAGAGGTTCTTGGGTCTGAGTCTTAGTTTGATCTTCGTCGAGTTCGTTTGTGTTATCTGTGGCGGTAGGAGAGGGGGAAGATCGATCGACATTTGGCGAGATTTTTTCTGCAGCTTCCATGCTGGCGTCTTCCGGCTTACCTTTCAGTGCTGACAAGGTTTTAGGGCCAACAATTCCGTCAACTTTCAGGTTGTTCTCTGCTTGAAACTTTTTCACAGCAGCCTGGGTGAGAGAACCGTAAAATCCTGTAGCCTTACCGCTAAAATAGCCTGCGTTTTGTAAAGTTTTCTGAAGTTGGGCTACTTCCGGGCCTGAATCACCTTTTTTGATGGCGAGTGCGGGATTAACTAAATTGACAATTGTGAGAGCGATCGTAAAGAAAAGTAAAGGAGTATAGGCTAAATTTCGGTGCATTTTTGAGTGGGTCGATCGAGCTTGACCCGCAGCCGTTTCCCAAGTTTCAGCTAAATGTAGGTAGGCCAGTCCGTCCATAGTTTTTACCGGGTATTTTTGGTGCTATGATACACCAGTTAACTTTGATGAAAGAGAGAATCTTATTATAATCAAACTTAGGGTAAAATCTCCAAGCAGTTTTTAATGGTGCAAGCAAGTAGGAGCGATCGACAATGTGGAGTGGGGAAAAAACAACCGCAGAATCAACGACAAAAGAATCCCGCCCGACGTTGCTGGGGGACGGCGACGGGGGACTTTGCCAGCGGGCTTGGGTAGAAATGGATTTAGCAGCTTTAACTCACAATGTAAAACAGCTTAAAAAGCTCTTATCTCCCCACACAGAACTGATGGCAGTTGTGAAAGCCGATGCTTACGGTCACGGTGCTGTTGCAGTCAGTCAAATAGCATTGCAAGCAGGGGCCAGTTGGCTGGGAGTTGCGACAATTCCCGAAGGAATAGAATTGCGAGAAGCTGGGATAGAAGCGCCGATTTTGCTGTTGGGGGCAACCCATACACCGGAACAGGTAAAGGCGATCGCCCATTGGCACTTGCAGCCCACTATTTGTACTGCCAAACAAGCCCTAATTTTTTCGGAAGTTCTCGCCAATTTGAACCAATCTTTGCCGGTTCACGCTAAGTTAGATACGGGAATGTCTCGCTTGGGTACGCCCTGGCAGGAAGCTACAGAATTTGTGCAATTAGTCAAGCGGTTGCCCAATTTAAAATTAGCCAGTATTTACTCTCACTTGGCGACAGCAGATAGTCCCGACCCCGCAGTTATGAGAGAGCAGCACCAGCGGTTTCAACAGGCGATCGAGCAAATTAAAATAGCAGGAATTAACCCCCCTCGCCTCCACTTGGCAAACTCTGCCGCTGCCCTCGCTGACCCGGCTTTGCACTACGATTTAGTGCGAGTCGGTTTAGCTACCTACGGTCTTTATCCAGCACCTCACTTGCAGTCGATCGCCCATTTGAAGCCCGCAATTCAGGTAAAAGCTAGGGTAACGCAGGTGAAAACAATTGAAGCAGGAACCGGCGTCAGTTACGGCTATCAATTTATAGCTCAGCGCCAGACACAGATTGCTGTAATTGGTATCGGCTATGCAGATGGCATTCCGCGCAATCTTTCTAATAAAATGCAGGTTTTAGTCCGAGGCCAGTTCGTGTGGCAAGTGGGGGCGGTAACGATGGATCAATTAATGCTGGATGTAACTGATATTCCCGATTTAGAAGTCGGCGAAGTGGTGACGCTGTTGGGCAAAGATGGGGAATATCAAATTACTGCCGACGATTGGGCCGCGACTTTAGGAACTATTTCGTGGGAAATTCTCTGCGGTTTTAAACACCGATTGCCCCGCGTAGCAGTACACTACTAGCAGTCGTCCGGCAGGGGTTTAAACCCCTGCCTCATAGCAAAAGTAGGTTAAAACCGACTCAAGATTTTGAGCGAGGAAATTATTTATTTTAGTCCTCTTTGAGAGGACTTTAGCTATGAGACAGGGGTTTTCAACCCCCGTCGGACTCTCGTAATAAGCGATAAGACTGAGACTGCGTTTACCAATGCCCAATGCCCAATGCCCAATTCCCAATGCCCAATTCCCAATTCCCAATTGATATGACAGTTATTCAGACGTTTTTCCCAATAGCTCAAACCTTTTATTCTCAGCTAAAGGCAGAAAGAACACAAGCCTTAGAACTAGCCCAAGAATTCTCGAAAAAATTCGTAGAATTGGGGTTTAAAATTGTACCTCAACTGCTGTGGGCGATCGGCATTTTATTAATTACGCGATTTGCGATCGGCTTTGCGGGCCGCGTGACTCGCCGAGCACTGAGTCGCACCGAACCCACGCTGCGGAAATTCTTAGTTCAAGCTGCTGAAATTACGATTTTGGTAGTGGGAGTAGTCGCCGCTTTGAGTCAGTTGGGAATTCAAACTACCAGTGTGGTTGCGGTGGTGGGTGCAGCGGGTTTGGCGATCGGTTTGGCGTGGCAAAATACTTTATCGCACTTTGCTGCTGGGGTAATGTTGATTAGTTTGCGCCCCTTTGAAGTCGGAGATGGGATCGAAGCTGGGGATGTTAAGGGAGTGGTGGACAGCATCGGGATTTTTTCAACAACCGTGGTGACAGACGATCGGATAAAAATTATTGTCCCGAACAATCAGTTGTTTAACGGTACATTGAAAAATACAACGGCAATGGGAACGAGGCGAGTAGACTTGAAGATTGATATTGGCGATCGGCCAATTCGTCCAACTGTAGCTGAGTTATTAGAAATTGCCCACTCTCACCCGCTGGTGCTGGAGAATCCGCCCCCGACTTGTTTGGTAGCCGAGATTACTCCCGAGACAACTATTTTATCTCTCCGACCTTGGTGCGCGTCGGTGGCCTACGAACAAGTGCGATCGCAAGTTCAACAATACGTCAAAGAGGCAATGGATGCCGACAACAATCAAGAACAATAGATATAAATCTAAAATCTAAAACCCAAAATTGATCGGAGGTATTTCCCATGAGCAAGTGGTATCCGCAGCAAATTTTGCAAGAACCCGGTGTCAGGATCACCGCAACCGAGAAACAAACAATTCTCAGCAAATTTCCGCCTCCCGACGAAAACGGTGAAATCTATGCCGACGGCGTTTTTGAAGGCGGCGGCGTGCGCGGAGTTGCGTTTTTAGGAGCACTCAGATGCTGTAGCGATTTGGGCATCCGCTGGCGAAAATTGGCCGGCACTTCTGCCGGTTCAATTACGGCAGCAGTATTGGCAACCGACTTGTCAATAGATGATTTAGAGGAAATTTTAGGACAGCTCGATTACAGCATATTTTTAACTCAAAAAAACAGTCCTCTAATTTTAAACGGCGACCCCGCCGACGACTTGCAATCTCCTGCTTGGACTCTACTTTTCTTAACAGTTAGCCGTCAGATGGGAGAATATTCGGCGCAACCGTTCCGGCAGTGGCTGGAAACAATGCTCGGTCGAGGTAACTTGCACACTTTTGCCGATGTCAAACAAATCGTAAAAGACCGGGAATTAAAAGTGGTAGTATCCAACCTCACTCGCGGTGAAATGTTGGTGCTGCCCGACGACTTACACCGACGCGACTCGACGGATTCCGCTCCTTTGTACGAGCAGTTGCGACTCAACAGCGCTGAAGATTTTAGCGTTGCTGAAGCCGTTCGGTTGTCGATGAGTATTCCGCTATTTTTTGAACCGGGAAAACTGGGCGATGACTTAATTGTAGATGGCGGAATTTTGAGCAATTTCCCCCTGTGGATTTATGACAAACAATCCGTCGGTTCGACTCCTGCGGCGCCGCGCTGGTTTACCTTTGGGTTTCGATTAGTCGATACCGGAATTGAGACTAAAGCTAAGATTGATACTCCGCTGTCGATGCTGGCGGCGATGTTCAGAACGATGATGAAAGCAAGAGACCGCTATCACCAGCGAGAAATGGATAAGGGCAGGGTGATTAATATTGATGTGACTGAAGCTGGGGTGACAACGACGGACTTTAATCTCGATGGCGATCGCAAGGCTCACCTGTACCGCTTGGGGTATTTGTATACTAAGAGGTTCTTTTTGAGTTCCAATTTTAGTTGGCAAAAGCACTTGAAGGCTAGGGGCTTTGGGGAGTAGGTTTCGAGTCTGGAGTTAGGCCAGAGGCGGATATAGGGTAAAATCTGCCTTTTGCCTGCGGCGGAAAGTATACAGAGTAAGGGATTGAGGAATTTTTCAATTAGGGGTTGGCAAGAAGAGGATGTGTGTGCTATAGTTAGTTACTGTCATCTTGGAGAGGTGGCTGAGTGGTCGAAAGCGGCAGATTGCTAATCTGTTAAGGGTGTTAACATCCTTCGAGGGTTCAAATCCCTCCCTCTCCGTTCTAAGTTGTTCTAAGTAAGCCAACCTAAAAAAATAGAATACCCAGAGCCCCGACTTCTTCAAGAAGTCGGGGCTCTAAAAGCGCGATCGCGTTTTACCTTAGTTTTGTTACTAAAACCATTACAAACCAGAAATTTTCAA
Source organism: Microcoleus sp. B3-A4 (assembly GCF_036705385.1). NCBI lineage: Bacteria > Bacillati > Cyanobacteriota > Cyanophyceae > Oscillatoriales > Microcoleaceae > Microcoleus > Microcoleus sp. B3-A4. The sequence continues at coordinate 9,567 of NZ_JAUBUI010000036.1, forward strand.
GAATTCATTTTGGAAACAACGATGAGTCTCTGAATCGAAACAAACAAAAAGAATAGACCCGATCGCACTAGATCTTGAAAGAAAGCGACTGGTTTCTGCAAAAGCAATTGCTGCTGCACGCTCGGCTGGAAAACCCATTGCTCCCGTTCCAATAGCTGGAAAAGCAATAGTCCGCAGTGAATGCTGTAAAGCTAATTCCAAACAACGGCGGTAACATTGTGCTAAGACCTGTTCCTCTCCATGAGAGCCACCGCGCCAAGGTGGACAAACTGCATGAATGACCCACGGTGTGGGCAAATTATAGCCAGGAGTAATTTTGGCATCGCCTTCCTCACAACTACCTAAACGGTGACATTCTGCCAGCAGTTCTGGTCCTGCAGCTTGGTGAATTGCGCTGGATATGGCACCAGAGTTGGATAGGTCGCGATCGCAGGAATTAACGATCGCATCAACTCCTAAATCTTCAGTAATATTCCCCAAGACAGGGCCTTTGCGATAGCCGTATAAAAGGTTGACATGACCGCTACTGCGAGTCCTACTACGAGTGTAGCTTTGCTGAGTGGACATTTTACGATATCTGTTATAATCTCGCTCCTGAAGTTGTACTTCTAAGTCGGCGATTGCCTCCGCTTCTGGCGCACTCATGGGAAGATCGGGATTATTGAGCAACTGCTGTTTTGTCTGCTGCAATAGTTGGCTGGCGCGATCGTAATCTCCTCCATCTACCAGTCTGACGGCTTCTTGTTTGGCGCGTCCTGTCATCATTAAAATCGCTTGCTGTCGTACCTCAGAGTTGAAGGGCAATTCCTCTAATTGTGCAGCACTGACGACGGGTAAGCGCAAGGAAACGCGGATTTTTTGCTCCTGTGGTTGTTCGGGGTCGTTCCAATTGAGGCGAAAATAACATAAATCTACTTCCTCTGTCATCGCTGGCACTTTCAGCCGCACGACTACATCAAGTGGATTACTAATTACTAAATTAGGTAAGCGAAACCGACCATTTGGGGTGACATCTAGCTGATTGAGTACCTCAACCAATTCTACTCCAGCTTGTGGCTCAATTCCCAAGGTGACATTTGTGCCAACTGTCGCCATTAAGCCCAGTAATTCTTGTTGAAAGATACTTGGCAATTGTTCGGGAGATTGAATGTAATAATAATTGCCATCCCCACTCCGCGCCATTGCTTCTAGCAAGTCTTCGTTGTAATCCTGACCAATTCCCATTGTGGTAGTGCTGACACCTCGTTTGGTTAAACCTTTCACATCGGAGGCAATTACATCGGGATTTGTTTCACCGATATTGGCTAGTCCATCTGATAAAAGAATGACTCGATTTAAGTGTTCGGGATTGAGGTGTTGGCTAACTTGAATTCCTCCTTGTTCCCATCCGGCGTGCAGTGCCGTACTGTTTCTGGGATAAATTTTTTGAATTTGCTGCAAAAGGTGGGATTTATGAGTAGCAAGGGTGCTAGGGACTAGGGTTTCTATCTCGTCATCGTAAATCGTGATACTAACGCGATCGCTTGGTAACAACTGTTCGATTGCGTAACTAGCTGCTTGCCGTGCGTATTCAATTTTTTGTCCGCGCATAGAACCAGAGCGATCGATTACTAAACCTAAATTAAGCTGCGGTCGCTCAATTGTTTTTTCCGGTGCTGGGGGCGTAATTCTGACTAAAACATCTAGAGTCGTTGAGCGTTCGGAACAAACGGCAGCACGTAGGGGAATAAGCTGTATGTCCATATTTGACCTCTTTTAGAGCTCGACTATTTAAATGATACAGTAGAGTTGAGGTGAATAGAGTAGGCTTTAATCCCAAGCACTTACGCAATTGTTTTACAAACTGCTGCCACTGTACTCCATAAACCTGCACCTTGCTGTATCTTTAAGCTCCTAATTGGGACCTGGCATAAGAGCCGGCTCCACAAAAATTTTAAGTTTTGTCAATTTACAAGTTAAAGTTTAATTAAGAGCTTTCATCGCTTCGACAACTTGCCGCGAGATAAAAGGTAAAATTTCTTCATTCTTGCTATTCTCTTTCCCTTCTGTAAATACAACCAACAAATACGGCCGCAAACCCGATATTTCAATATAAGCAGCATCGTGACGAACTTGACTTGTCAGTCCCGCTTTTGACCACAATTTTGCTGATTCAGGCAATCCCCCGCCTAAAAAACCCGTTACTTGATTTTCGGGATCTGCCTCTAATTCTGCTGGGTCTAAACTCCGTTTCATTAAACCCATCATTTCTTGCGATGCTTGGGCAGAAACAGCTACGCCGCCGATTATACTGTGCAGCAAACGCGCCGCTGCATTTGTGGTCAGCATATTTCTATTTTCCATTAATTCTCCCAGAAATGCTCGCTCGCGACCGTAGGGGCCGTCACACCAGGTTTTTTGATTGGCGTTAATATTTTGTAATTCCGGCCAATCCAATGATTGAAAGTAACGGTTGACGATGTTTCGCTGCTGTTTCCAAGTTTCAAAGGGGGCGGGTGATAATTCTGGGCCGCTGGTGGTGCCGGTGAGCGCGTCTACTACTAAACTGGTGGCGTCGTTGCTGGAATCAACTATCATATCTCGGACGGCGCGTTCTAATTCTGGCGATGTTTTAATCATGCCTTTTTGCGCCCATTCCCAGATGGCAACGAGGTAGAATAATTTAACGATGCTGGCGGGATAAATTCGTTCGGAAGCTCTAGCGCTAAAACCTCGCGGTTGATATTTCCAAAATTCTTCTGGACTCAGGGCGCCGCCTGTATTGACTCGTACCGGCGGATCGTAGACTATCCAGGTAATGGCTGTACGATCGCCACTTAATCCTGTAAATTCTGACAATGTGGAGTCTATAATGCTACTGCCGAGGTTTTCTAATTGTTCGTCTTTGTGAAAAAATGTCATGGTTAATGGCTGACGGTTAACGGTTAACGGCTAGCAGCTAATGGCAATCTATCGTTAAATGCGAACAATTAACAGCAAACAATGAGCAATTAGCAATGGCCAATTATCAATTATCTGATGTTGTGGAGTACCGAACCCGATCGCACATAAATATTTACGATTCCCCAAAGTGCGATCGATTGGCAACTCAAGCAGCGCTGGGGCGACATTTGCGAGTAGTTGACCCCCCCCAGCTTATGAAGGGGGAGAAAAATGGCATAGACTCAGTTGTTGAGGGGGATACAACGGCTGTGATGGTGCGGCTGTGCGAAGATGATTATCCGGGATGGCTGGATATTCGAGATGTTGAGTTGCTCGACCCGACAGAAACAGTGTATCATCCTCTCGTGCTTTCTGAGGCGGAAATCAAGGAAAAATTACCAATAGTAATTACTTTCGCTCGTGAGGCTATGAACCAATCCAATTATTATCTTTGGGGCGGTACAGTCGGGCCGAATTATGATTGTTCTGGCTTGATGCAAGCGGCGTTTGTGGCTGCAGGTATCTGGTTGCCCAGGGATGCTTATCAGCAGGAAGCTTTTACTAAACCTGTTAGTATCAGTGCTTTAGAACCGGGGGATTTAGTATTTTTTGGTACGCCAGAAAAAGCAACTCATGTAGGATTGTATCTCGGAGATAATCGCTACATTCACAGTTCGGGAAAAGCACAAGGTCGCAACGGTATCGGTATCGATGTTTTGTCGGACGATGGCGATCTAGTCAGTCAAGCTTATTACCAGCAATTGCGGGGATATGGTAAAGTTGTGGCAAGTTATCAGCCTAATTAGTTGTTGACGGTTGACTGTTGACGGTTGACTGTTAACTAATGACTAATGACTGATGACCAATGACTAATGATTACTGATGTTATCTAACAAAGAAATGGACGCTGCATTATTTTTGGAAAAATTGGCTGCACAGCAGGCTGGCGCTGAGGTTGTTCTCGACGTTTCAGTGGTGGTGCCGGTGTATAATGAGGTGGAAAGTTTGCCTCATTTGATTGAGGCGATCGCCTCTTCTATCCAACCATCTGGACTCAGCTATCAAATTATTTGTGTAGATGACGGTTCTAAGGACGGTTCTGCTGAACTTCTCCAGCAGTTAGCCAGCAGTCGCGATGACCTTTGTGCTGTAATTTTGCGCCGCAATTACGGGCAAACTGCTGCCATGTCCGCAGGTTTCGATCGCGCTCGCGGCCGTGCTATTGTTACCCTTGACGGCGATTTGCAAAATGACCCGGCTGATATTCCGCTGTTGTTGGCAAAATTAGATGAAGGCTACGATTTAGTTAGCGGCTGGCGGAAAAATAGGCAGGATAATACAATTAGTAGGTTGATTCCTTCTAAAATTGCGAACTGGTTAATTGGTCGCGTTACAGGCGTAACTCTGCACGACTACGGCTGTTCTTTGAAAGCTTATAAATCCGAGTTGGTAGCAGACTTGAATCTCTACGGCGAATTGCACCGCTTTTTGCCTGCTTTGGCGTTTATTGAAGGGGCGAGAATTGCAGAACTGCCTGTGCGACACCACGCCCGCCGTTTCGGTCAAAGTAAGTACGGAATTTGGCGGACTTTTCGCGTGTTGATGGATTTGTTAACTATTTCTTTTATGAAAAAGTTCCTGACTCGACCGATGCACGTTTTTGGGCTTTTGGGACTGAGTTCTATGACCTTGGGAACGGTTTTAGGGATTTATTTGACAGTTTTAAAATTGGGTTTTGGCCAAATTATTGGGAACCGTCCTTTGCTGATTTTGGCTGTGGTTTTGCTGTTGACTGGCGTGCAGTTATTTTGTTTTGGTTTGCTGGCGGAAGTGATGATGCGGACTTATCACGAGTCGCAGGGAAAACCGATTTATCGGGTGCGCGAGGTGTTTGGTTCTAAATAAGGGGTTGATTCCAATTAGACTAGGTGATAAAAAGAGGAAAAGTTTTGAGTTATAAGTTAAATAATTTAAAACTCAAAACTCAAAACTACTTCCTAACCTTCAATTCTCTTATCTAAAATCTCAAATCTCAAGTCTAAAATTGATTGACTTTTTGAGCTTGTCGGAGAGATGTAATAGTTGCGATCGCGTGTTCGGCGACTGCATCTATTTCTGCTTCGGTGTTGAACCGGCCAATACCAAACCGAATTGAAGCATAAGCTAATTTGTCGGATCGCCCGATCGCTGCTAAAACATGAGATGGAGATATTTTCGCCGAAGTGCAAGCAGAACCCGAAGAAACTGCCGCCGCCGGTTGCAAACCCAACATCAACGCTTGACCGTCAACGCCGCCTACACTAATATTGAGATTCCCCGGCAATCTCTTCGTAGCGTGACCGTTGAGAAAAACATCGCCCAATTCACTCAATTTTTCCCACAAACGCTGCCGCAAATTAACCACTCGTTCTGTTTCCGACGGCATTTCTGCAATTGCCAATTCTACTGCTTTGGCAAACCCAACTATTTGCGGTGGGTAGAGAGTGCCCGATCGCATTCCCCGTTCGTGGCCTCCTCCGTGCATTTGCGGCGCTAGCTGCACTCTCGGTTTGTTGCGGCGCACGTAGAGAGCACCGATCCCTTTTGGCCCGTAGATTTTGTGGGCTGTCAAGGACATTAGATCGATATTCATCTCCTCAACGTCGAGGGGAATTTTGCCGATCGCCTGTGCCGCATCTGTGTGAAAAAGAATGTCATTTCCGCGACAAATTGCAGCAATTTCTGCGATCGGCTGGATGACGCCAATTTCGTTGTTAGCCGTCATCACTGAAACTAAAATTGTCTCGGCCCGAATCGCTTTGATCAAATCGCCTATATCAATCAGCCCGTCGCTTTTCACCGGTAAAACAGTAATGTCAAACCCCAATTTTTGCAAATAGGTACAGGGGTCAAGAATTGCATTGTGTTCGGTTTTTACTGTGATAATGTGCTTTCCTTTACTGAAATAAGCTTCAGCGATGCCTTTAATCGCTAAGTTATTTGCTTCGCTGGCGCCGCTGGTAAAAACAATTTCTTCTGGGGAGGCGTTGATCGCTTCTGCTATGATTTGTCGTGACTGTTTTACTGCTGCTTCTGCTTCCCAGCCGTAGACGTGATTGATACTGGCTGCGTTGCCGAATTGTTCGGTGAAATACGGCAGCATCGCCTTAAGTACCCGTGGATCTATGGGGGTTGTGGCGTGGTTGTCGAGGTATATAGGACGTTCGGACATAGTGCAGTTTAGGGTGAAAAAAGTGTTAGGTTTATTGTAGACGAGCCCCTTGTTCTACTACAAAACTTTATAATTAACAAATATTTGTAAAGATTTATGCGAGCTGACATTCAGGGATTAGAAATTACTCTCGGTGAGCTCAAGCACCTCACCGGCGCGGCGCCCGATCGCGTATACCGGCCGGCGACAGCGACTAAGTTTGCCCGCGAAGCTTTGAAAACAGTCGGTTTAATTGTTTTGGTTCTCATCAGTTGTTGGCTGCTGGTTGCGATATTTCCTAGAGCTTATTTGTTGTGGTTCGCCCTTCACTTCGCTGCGATAGTTGGTTTAATCTTTGAGGATGCCTGGAAAATTCGGTGCAGCCAGCAAAACCAACATTTAATCAATCTTTTTGATGATGTCGATCGCTATAATGGTATAATCAAAGCGATAGAAATTAATGACAAGATAGAAGAGGCTGGCAATGCGGAAGTCAAAATCGGCGATCGCGCAAAAGTTATTCAAGCTTTGCAGCTAATCAGAGACGATTTAGTTCGAGCTTTGAAAACTGAAAGAATTCTTAGGGAAAACAAAAAATTTGTCGCTACTAACTCCGAATTATTTGCCAATAACTTAAAAAATTTGAATGCCCTGCAAATTAGCGATCGAGCCAGCGAACAAGGCCGGTTGCTCAACGAAGCTTTGCAGGTAGCCGTGGGAGTTCAAGCAGAAATGAAAAAGTTGCAAGATCGAAACGCTACTAATTTTAAAAATGGCAAAACTTAGTAACGTACACGGCTGCGTGCGCCTCTTCCCCAGTAGCAATATGCAGCTTGCTGAACCGATATAACTCAAACACATTCTCCAAATTATAAGTTATGAGAATTGTGAAAAACTATCATAACTATTGTAAATTTTTTCCTGTTACGTAACAGGTAAGGATATCTTGGAAAGGTGACGTTAACAACCAGGTCAGTATGTCTTCTGTTAAACCCAAGATTATAGTTCTCGACGACGATCCGACTGGTTCTCAAACCGTGCACAGTTGCTTGCTGCTGACACGTTGGGACGAAGACACCCTGCGTTTGGGGCTGCGCGACAAGTGCCCGATTTTCTTCATACTGACAAATACTCGATCGCTAACTCCCGAAAAAGCAGCCTCCGTCACCCGCGAAGTGTGCCAAAATCTAAAAAGGGCGATCGCCGCCGAAAAAATCGAAGACTTCCTAATAGTTAGCCGTTCCGATTCTACCCTGCGCGGCCACTATCCCATCGAAACCGACGTGATCGCCGAAGAACTTGGCCCCTTCGACGCTCATTTTCTGATTCCCGCCTTTTTTGAGGGAGGCAGAATTACCCGCCACAGCGTGCACTACCTAATAGTTAACAGTGTCCCGACACCAGTACACGAAACTGAATTTGCCAAAGATTCAGTCTTCGGGTACAGTCACAGTTACCTGCCAGACTATGTAGAAGAAAAAACCAAAGGTCGCATCCCCGCTGATGCAGTCGATCGCATTTTACTCGGAGACATTCGCTACGGAAGTTTAGATCGACTGATGGACATGACAGACAACCAATGTGCAGTTGTTGACGGCCAAAGCCAAGGCGATTTAGACACATTTGCCAAACACATTCTCAATGCAGTCCGTCAAGGCAAAAAGTTTTTATTCCGCAGTGCAGCGAGTATTTTAACATCCTTAGCTGACCTCGGCCCACAGCCAGTAGCAGCCGACGAAATGGCAAAATATGTGAGGGATGGCAAACCGGGTGCAGTAATAGTTGGTTCCCACGTTAAGAAAACTACGGAACAATTGGAGCGCTTGTTAAAAGAACCCAATATAGTTAGCATTGAAATAGATGTATCTCACTTGCTAGAAGATTCACCCGAGTATCGCACCCAACTGCTCGATGAAATTCTCCAAAAAGTCCGCAATTCTCATGCCGATGGCAAAACGCCTGTAATTTATACCAGCCGCAAGGAACTCGAATTTGACAATGCAGAAATTAGATTAAAATTTGGAGAGGCGGTTTCTGCTTTATTGATGGATATCGTGCGGGGACTGCCTGCAGATATCGGATTTTTGATTAGCAAGGGTGGCATTACTTCTAATGATGTTTTGAGTACAGGTTTGTCGCTAAAAAGTGTCAGGCAAATCGGTCAAATTATTGCCGGTTGTTCGGTGGTGAAAACCGATGCCGATCATCCTCTGTTTCCCAATTTGCCAGTGGTTTTGTTTCCGGGAAATGTGGGGGATAGCCATGCTTTGGCTACGGTTTACAAGCGGCTGAGCAAGTAGTATAGCTCGACCAATCGCCGATTAACCCAGATGAATTTAGCTTCGAGTCAGGGAGGAGAATGTTCATCTGCGGTTGGTCGATGGGTTTCAATACTCGATCGAACTTTATAGCTAGTGCCACTGCACGGTCACTTCAAAAAAAATCTCTAGTTTACTTTTATCTTGCCAAATCGACCCAAGTATGATAGGATAGAGAGTCTGTCTGTAACTAAAGCCGATCGGCAAAGTTGAAAATCGCCTCACCGTTAGGCACTCTCAAAAAAATTAGATTTCTCAAAAATAGTTACCTCCGAACTCTACATATAGGGCCAACAGCACCAGAGCTACTGCTATCAGTAGCGTTTCCAGCTCGTAGCAGCCTAAATTTTAAAATAAAGTAGAAATTTCCACATAGTAATTTTCAGCTCAAAGGATTAGCATATAAGGGTGACAGAATATTATCATCCCCTAAACTCATTAAAAGATGGCCATTGGTTCAAGCTGATCTGTGGGGCGAGCTTTCAACACCTGCCTGCTGTACGGAATCTCACCTTGGCTTACACCTTAGCAGGCGCTGACTGTATCGATGTCGCGGCCGATCCCGCCGCCGTCGCCGCAGCGAAAGAAGCCCTACAAGTGGCCAGCGAATTACAGGCAAGAACTCAAAACCGCAGGTTTGGCGGCAAAGGGTTGCCGTTGCTGATGGTGAGTTTAAATGATGGGGAAGACCCGCATTTTCGCAAAGCCGAATTCAACCCAGCCGATTGTCCGGCGGACTGCTGGCGGCCGTGCGAAAAAATATGTCCAGCCGAAGCAATAGTTTTTCAGAGTGCTGGCAGTGGTTTTTCCGGGGTGATAGACCAGCAATGCTATGGCTGCGGTCGCTGTCTGCCGATTTGTCCGAGCCAACTAATTTATACTCGTTCTTACGTGTCTGCTCCCGCCGCGATCGCACCTTTAATCTTGCAATCCGGTGCCGACGCCCTAGAAATCCACACGCAAGTAGGCAGAGAGGCAGATTTTGCGCGACTTTGGTCGAGTATAGCTCCCTGGGTCGGTCAACTCAAGGTAATAGCAATTAGTTGCCCCGATGGAGACGGTTTGATTGATTATTTGCGGACACTGTATCAAATAATTTCCCCCCTTCCTTGTCCCCTAATTTGGCAAACCGACGGTAGGCCAATGAGCGGAGATATCGGAACAGGAACTACCAGAGCCGCGGTCAAACTCGGTCAAAAAGTTTTGGCTGCCCAGTTGCCGGGATACGTGCAACTTGCAGGCGGCACTAATGCTCACACTGTCAGCAAGCTGAGAGCCGACGGGCTGATGAAGGAGGGCGGGAAAAATTTGTCAGTTCCCCCTGTCCCATACATTGCAGGTGTAGCTTACGGCAGCTATGCCAGGGTTTTGCTATCGCCAATTTTAGAACAGTTAGAAACAATGCAGACCGATCGAGCCTATGCCGTTCCGGTGGCAGTCGCGCGGCCAGGAGCCGGAGTTCAAACATCTCGGCTACCTCAGCTCGAAGCCGTCCCAGAACTTCTCTCGGAGGCCGTGAGTTTAGCTTGTTCTCTAGTTTCCCAGCTCAAAGAAATTTAGTCATTGGGAATTGGGAATTGGGAATTGGGCATTGGGCATTGGGCATTGGGCATTGGTAGTAATGACTAATGGCTAATGACTAATTACTAATTACTAATTACTAATGACTAAAAAGTTGAAAACGTCACCGAACACATCGAGGCGAATGCAGATTACAGACGACCTCAACAGATTATTAGACATCGTGCCAGATGAGATCCGGCAGCCCTTAGAGCAGCACCCGCAGCGCAACAATCTCATTGAGATTGTCATGGATTTGGGCCGCCGACCAGAAGCTCGTTTTCCATCCTTGGCCGAACCTCTTTCCCAAACGCCGGTTTCCAAGGCACACCTCAACTATTGCATCGAACGAGTCGGCCACTTCGGTGGCGACAACCGAGCCGGTATCGAGCAAACCCTGCACCGAATTAGCGCCATACGCAACCGCAGTGGCGAGATTATCGGCTTGACTTTGAGGGTGGGCCGCGCTGTGTTCGGGACGATCGGCATTATCCGCGATTTAGTGGAAACCGGTCAGTCAATTTTGATGCTCGGCCGCCCCGGGGTTGGCAAAACCACGGCCCTGCGCGAAATTGCCCGCGTGCTCGCCGATGACTTGGAAAAACGGGTGGTAATCATCGACACCTCCAACGAAATTGCCGGAGATGGAGATATTCCCCACCCAGCGATCGGCAGAGCTCGCAGAATGCAAGTTTCCCGTCCCGAACTCCAGCACCAAGTCATGATCGAAGCAGTGGAAAACCATATGCCGCAAGTGATCGTGATTGACGAAATCGGCACGGAACTTGAAGCTTTGGCTGCTCGGACGATCGCCGAAAGGGGCGTGCAGTTGGTCGGTACCGCCCACGGGAACCGGATCGAAAACTTGATGAAAAACCCGACTCTGGCAGATTTAATTGGGGGCATCCAAGCGGTGACGCTGGGAGATGACGAAGCAAGACGGCGCGGTTCTCAAAAGACGGTTTTGGAGCGCAAAGCACCGCCAACTTTTGAAATTGCCATCGAAATGCTCGAACGCGAGCGCTGGGTAATCCACGAGCGAGTTGCAGATGCGATCGACACTTTGCTACGGGGACGCGAACCGCACCAGCAAATCAGAAGCGTCAGCGACACTGGAGAAATAATTATCGAGCGCGAGTCAGCCGCTCCCCCCGCCCGGTTTCCGGGGATGGCAGCTTCCAGCGGCCCGGCTGCTGTATCGGCAATTCGGCCCGTCACACCGATCTCAGGGTGGCGGAGTGCCGGCAAAATGGTGCCGATGCCCGCTCCCAGCGAGAACTTGGCTGCTAAAAGCGCGCCGGTTTCTGAGACTCGGTATTTCGAGCAACTGCTCGAAGAATCCCTGTCCGTCGAACCGGTACCCAAGGCCGGACGCTATTCCCATAATGTCGGCCCTAACGGCGAAGATTTGCCCCTCCACGTTTATCCTTACGGCATACCTCGCCACCAGCTCGAACAGGTGATTTCGACCCTGAACCTGCCGGTACTGCTGACGAAGGATATTGAGAGCGCTGACGTGGTTGTGGCTTTGCGATCGAACGTTCGGAACCAGTCGAAATTGAGGCACTTGGCCAAAACTCGCCAAGTTCCCGTGCACACAATTAAGGCCGCCACTATTCCCCACGTAGCCAGAGCTTTGCGGCGCCTGTTGGACATGGATGACCCGGGCACCCCGGAAGTGGCAGACCTCGCCTTATTCGCCCGCAGCGGTTCTTCTGACGAGCTCGAAGCTTTGGAAGAAACGCGCTTAGCAGTCGAGCAAATTGTCATTCCGAAGGGACAGCCGGTGGAACTCCTGCCCCGTTCTCCCAACGTCCGCAAAATGCAGCACGAACTTGTGGAACACTATCACCTAAAATCCCACAGTTTTGGGGAAGAACCCAATCGCCGCTTGCGGATATATCCAGCTTAAAGTTGGAGAGTAGTGCCTTTGAAGGCAGAAGGTAGAAGGCAGAAGGGATAATTTTTTCCTGGCTTGTGTCTTTTACCTTTTGCCTTTTTCTTTTAAGTAGCTGGCAACTTTCTGATATGATGTTTTGTAACACTGTTCTTGTTAATGCGATCGGCTAAATTCCCGATTTCTAATTCCCAATTCCCCAATTTCCAATTACCCATTCTTCGACTACACGAGCTTAGAAGTTAGCCAATTCTCAATAGTTCAGCTACGCACTTCCCTTCGGCTCCCTTCGGCTTTGGGAACTGACGAGCCGCGGGCTATCGGTTATCCTCAGCACAAACTCAGCACAAGCTCAGTAAAAGTTGCCACTTCCCAAATTATTAAATGAATCTACCTGAGTTGACATGAATGATTCCATACTTCAGCTATTTATTAACTTAATTACTACTGAGATTGGTGTGCGAATTAGGTTCCAAGAGCGAGATGTTTTGTCTCATAAAATTCTGACTAGAATGAGAGAAAAAAACATCGCAGAACCAGAAAAATATTATAAACTATTAACCGCTAGAAGTTTTGACAGTAAAAATGAATGGGCAGAATTAATATTGCTATTAACAACAAGTGAAAGTTATTTTATGCGAGATAAAGGACAGTTCGATCTGTTAAAAAAAGTAATTTTCCCTGAATTGATAGAGCAGAAAAGAAACTTCCACAAGACCTTCGGAATGCAGCCGACACTGCGAATCTGGAGTGCAGGCTGCTCCACCGGTGAAGAACCTTATTCTTTAGCTATTGTTTTAAAACAGTTGATTCCCGATTGGCAACAATGGAAAATATTAATTTTAGGTACAGATATTAATGAAAAAGTAATTAATAAAGCGCCCCAGGGAGTTTACAGTCATTGGTCGTTTCGCCTGGTTGAACCGCAGATACAAAAGCAGTATTTTCATCAGAGGCAAAATGATTGGCAAATTAATCAAGAATTGCGCCAAAGTGTAACCTTTAGCTGTGTAAATTTAATCACAGATGAGTTTCCTAATATTTACCAAAATATTTATAACATAGACTTAATTTTGTGTAGAAACGTTTTTGTGTATTTTGAACATAAGTATATTTCACTGGTACTGAAAAAATTTTCCAAGACCCTGAGGCCTGGAGGATATTTAATGACCGGTCACGCTGAAGTTTACGGTCAAATTATGAACGAGTTTCAACCCAAGATTTTTCCGGAGTCGGTGGTTTATCAGCGTCGGGATGCAGTACCGGAGGAAGGCTGTCAAATAGAGTCTAGGGTTGTGACGGTAGGGGAAGCCAACTCGGCATTTCGGGAATTCCCGAAACCAGATACTGTGGGGGATGATAGTGGTGAGTTGCTAACAGGAAAAACGAGGCTACCTAGTGTTACTAACAGCAATTTTCCAGAGATGCCGCCCGTATTAACAATAAGTAATCCGCTGGGGAAGATGCTGCGCTCTCGCTATCTGGAGGATGGCTTGGGGAACAAAGCCGTGTCAGTTACACAAAAAATAATAGCAGAAAATACTCAAAATAAAACGCCTCAAATGCTAATTTTAGAGGCTAAACAATTATTTAAAAATCAAGCTTATGCTGAGGCAATCAACAAGGCACAAGAGTCAATAGACTTGCAGGGGCATAATTTTGATGCTTATTTTTTAATCGCTCAAGTTCAGGCAAATGCCGGCAATTATTCTCAGGCAATAGAATACTGTAATCGAGCTAGAAAAGTAGATCCGGCTTCAGTATTTACTGATTATTTACAAGCTCAAATTGCTGAAGAACAGGGGCAACTGGAAACAGCAAAAATTTTATTAAAAAGGACTATTTATATGTGTCCATCTTTTGTTTCAGCTTATATAGAACTAGGGAATATATACAATAAAGAAGGTCAAGTAAAAAGAGCGATTAAAATGTACAATTCATCTTGTGAAATCCTGAAAGCACTACCGCAACACACTCCCATAGATTCACAGGGTAAAATGACAGCTAATCAAGTGCTGGTGGAGGTTCAAAAAAAATTGTTAAGATTATACAGTAAAGAAACTGTACACTAAAATATGGACACTAAACCGTATCTTATCTTTGAACAGAACGGTTTTCTCTGCGGTATAGAAGCCTGTTATGTTCTGGAAATTTTCTTTCTGCCGGAGTTGACAGCAATTGCAGAAGCACCTCAAGATATTGTTGGGGCGATCGACCTTCGGGGCGAAATTCTGCCCGTGATGGATCTGAATCTGCGTTTTGGATACGCTTGGCAGGAGTATGCTTTGACAGATAGTACGATCGTCATCGAATGGCAAGAATCTAAAGTCGGTATAATTGTCAATCAAGTTCGCGAAGTTAAGGAACTCTCAGAAGATGCCATCACTTCGCAGTTATCTTACGGGCGAGACAATTCAGAAGCCTCTCATCATTTTGTAGCTGGATTTGCCCGCTGCGAAGCCGATATTATCATGCTGCTGAATCTCGATCGCTTAATTCGATATTCTCCCCAAAAGTCAGAGAAAAGCTGGCCTGTTTCTCCAAGCAATGCAGGTAATCAACAAATAGCAGGTGAGTCAGATACGGAAAGTTTACAGTGGCAAATAAATGCAAAATTGTTAGCCAAAAATCCTCAAGGTTTGAGCAATCGTCACGTTTTTCGCCCGCAGGCTACCCCGGAAGAAAAAGCAATTTTTCAATCGCGGGCTAATAATTTGAGGCTGCGAGGCGAGAGGGAAAATGATGCTGCAATTAATATGTCTCTGGCGGTGTTTGTTTTGAATGGTGAATACTTTGGTATTCCTTTGGATGTAGTGCGCGAATTTACTGATATTAACCAAGTAACTCCGGTTCCTTGCACTCCCGATCGCATAGTGGGAAATATGAATTTACGGGGAGAAATTTTGACGCTAATTGATATTCGCAGTGTTTTAAATATGTCTTTAAATATGTTGGAGACGGCAAATTATCTGTCTAAGGCGATCGTTGTTGAAGTGGCGGATTTGGTCGCTGGTATAGTTGTTGACGAAATATTAGATATTATATACTTAAATGTGTCGGAAATGGCTGCTGTTCCGGCAGCACTGCATTCTGCTAACCGCGAATATCTACGGGGGACAGCTATTTACGGAGAAAAAATGATGGCTATTCTGAACTTGCAAAAACTGCTCACAAAAGGAGGAGTAGTTGTTGATGAAGAGGTTTGAATCAAGAACAAGACTTACGCAAAGCATATGTGTGATGAGTCAAGTGAAGCATCTGCCTTGATACTTCATTTCCTTCGCAATCCCGATCCAACGCAGAGATCGGGACTGGTAACCAGCGGGACTCAGCCTGAGAGGATTATCTTGAAATGCGTCCAAAACTAAAGAAGTTAGTTATAGCAAATCTGCTTTTCAAGCGCTATTTGACAAAGGAACCTAATTCGTGTACGCACTTGCTTAAATCAAGGAGAAAAATATGTTTGCTAAAATAAACCGCTTAAACATTAGAAACAAAATGCTGTTCGGATATCTAGCACCAGCCGCTATATACTTAGGGTTCCCCGTATTAGTTATTGCTACTACAAATCAGGTGTTTAAAAATTTACAAGAAACGGAAAGGGTACAGCAGGTAGTCGAGGAAATAAGTAATATATCGCTAGGTGCGGAGCAAATGGTACGGGGGCTGCGCGGCTATTTAATTAATAATAAAAATCAGCAGTTTTTAAAGGATTTTCAAGCAGGGGCAGAGTTGGCTCGCCAGTCAGCGAATAATATAGAGCATACCGTTAAAGATCCAGAACAGAGAACCCGTTTGCAAAGGATGCGAGAGCTACTCAATCAATATTATGATGCTTGTAATGAAGACATTGTTCGCTTATTGCAGCAAAATCAGACAGCGAAAGCTACCGCTGTATTTAATACAGGGAAGTACACAAATTTTCTGAATGATTTTTTAAAAGTGAACGGGGAATTTCGGCAAACAGAATTAAGTATCTTTAAGCAAAAAACGAAAATGACGAAGGAAGCTTTAAGCTTTTTGGTATCGACGCTGCTGGTTGGTTCGGTGCTGCTAGTGCTGTTTGGTGCGGGTATAGCTTGGCTGATTTCTTCAGGAATTGCCCAAACTATCGATCGGGCAATTAGCTCGATCGCCTCTTCTTCCACTGAGATTGCAGCCACCGTGGAACAACAGGAACGTATGGCAAGTCAGCAAGCAGCTTCAGTAAATCAAACTACTACTACAATGGACGAATTGGGAGCCTCTTCCAGGGCGACATCACAGCAGATCGAAACAGCAGTGGCTCAAGCAATGCAAGCCTTGAATTTAGCTGGAGGTGGCACAAAAGCTGTAGAACAAACTTTAGAAGCAATGGCAACTTTGAAAACTAAAGTTCAGGATATCCAAGGACAAATTATAGAGTTGAGCGAACAAACAGATCACATTGGTAATATCTCAACTGTAGTTAGCGATTTGGCGAACCAGACTAATATGTTAGCACTCAATGCTGCTGTTGAAGCGGTCCGGGCCGGGGAACACGGCAAGGGGTTTGGTGTGGTAGCGTCAGAAATTCGCAAACTTGCAGATCGCAGTAAAAAATCAGGAACACAAATTAATCTATTAGTTGCGGATATTCAAAGGGCAATTAACTCAACGGTAATGGCGACAGACGAAGGGACTAAAACTGTGGAATCGGGCGTGAATATTGCCTCAGAAACTGCAGCAGCATTTGCAGGAGTTGCCAATGCCATTAACAATGTGGTTTTGAGTTCTCAGCAAATTTCGCTCAATGCCCAACAGCAATCGATCGCGATCGAACAGGTAGTGCAAGCTATGAACTCCCTCAATCAAGCCGCAGCCCAAACCGCTTGCGGTATCAGTCAAACTAAAGTCGGCACTCAAAAATTGAATGAAGCTGCTTTAGATTTAAAAGCAGTTGTTTAGAATACTTATCACTTATCATTTATTAAATCTTAATTATGAAAATAAAAGTGAGAAATTGGTCTTTAAGAATAAAAGCTATTGTTTTTGCGCTCTGCCTCAGTACAATCCCACTTCTATTGACAGGAGCGATGACTTATTTATTGGCCAGCGAGTACCTCACTAAGTACGTAATTAAGTACCAAGAATCACGGGCTATCTCTACAGGAAATGAAGTGAGCCACTTTAATTTTGAACGCTACCTAGACATTAAGGAACTAGCTAATTTAGCTATACTGAACGACCCCCGAGTCAGCAAAACAACATCAACCAGTCAAAAACAAGCTCTGTTAGATAAATATGTAAAAGAATCGGAAGGCTACGACAGTATTGCAGTCGCAGACCTCCAGGGGAATACTATTTTGCAATCGAGCGGAGAACCAATTACAGATCTCGGCAAGCGCGAGTATTTTCAGGAAGTAATTAAAACTAATCGTCCTACGCTTGTGCAGCCAAGAAAGTCATTTATAAATGGCAAATACGCTTTTTTTGCTGCGGCGCCGATTGTCGATATCAATACAGGAAAAACTATCGCTGTCATCAGAACTCGCACCCCTATAGCTTATTTAGAGCAGGGTTTTCAGAAAAACCAAGATAAATTAACCAGAGACTCGGAGGAATTAAAACAAGAGGAATACCATTTGATAGATGGCAATGGCAAGTTTTTCTCAGCAACAGAAATTCAGCAGGTGAGTAGAGATGCACGGTCAGACTTTACTATTTTTGCCAAAATGCAAGCCAACAGAAAGATTCACAGTGCCATAGATATCGATCGCATTGATGGAGCTAAGCAACTCATTACTTACGCTCCTATTGAAACATTAAAAGATATGCCAGAATTGGGTTGGAGCGTGATTATTGCTAACGATACAAAAAATCTATTTGCTCCGCAAAAAGAGTTGCTGTCGGCTCTGATTGCAGGAGTTGGAATGACGGCTGCTATTGTTAGCGCGACCGCAATTTTTTTGGCTAGTCGAACTACTCGCTCGATCGATGAAATTGTGCGGGCAATCGCCTCTTCTTCCTCGCAAATTGCTGTCACCGTCGAACAGCAACAACGCATCGCCACCCAACAACTATATGCTGCCGAGCGAACTGCTACTAAAATGGACGAATTGGGCGAATCAAGCAAAGCTTGTGCCGAGCAAGCCGAAGCGGCCGCTTTCGGGGCCGGACAGGCCCTTAAACTCACAGCAGGAGGCAGTCAAGCAGTAGACAATACCTTGAAAGAAATGGCAACTTTGACAGAAAATGTAGGAGCAATTCAAAAGCAAATTTTGCGTTTGAGCGAGCAAACCGATCGCATTGGCAATATCTCTAGTTTAGTCAGCGATTTAGCAAACCAAACAAATATGCTCGCCGTCAACGCTGCTGTCGAAGCAGTTAGAGCCGGTGAAAGTGGCAAAGGATTTGCTGTTGTGGCCAGCGAAATTGGCAAATTAGCCGATCGAAGCAAGGAATCAGCGAGCAAGATTAATGCTTTAGTTGCAGACATCCAGAAATCGATTCGTTCGACAGCAACGGTGACGGATAACGGGACAAAAACTGTGGAAAATGGAGTGAAAATTGCCCGAAAAACCGCCGACGCTTTTGCTGGCGTGGCAGAGGCGATCGATCGCATTGTTTTGAACAGCAAACAAATTTCTTTTACTGCAAGAAACCAGGCGACCGCCATTGAGGATGTAGTTGAAGCAGTCAACTCTCTTAACTTAGCCACTCAGGAAACAGCATCCGGCATTTCTCAAGTCAAACTCGGCATTGCTCAACTCCACCACGCAGCCCAAGATTTAAAATCAGTAGTTTAGTTAGATGTTGAAGGAATAAGTCCTATGGAAGTCGGAAGAAGGAAGCGGGGGAGAGTGGGAAAAGTGCCCAATTCCCAATTTCCAATTCTTTTCGGCGAACATACTTTTAGGCCCAATTTCCAATTCCCACTTCCCAATTCCCACTTCCCAATTCCCCAAAGATATATATGATTGAAGATGAAGAACTCCGAGATGTATTTAAAATTGCTAGTGAAGAACACTTGCAGATACTAGACGACGGATTGCTGTACTTGGAACAACATCCGGGCGACTTAGCTAAGTTAAAACAATTATTGCGGGAAACCCATTCTATTAAAGGTGATGCGGGGATGCTGGGAGTAAAAAATGTAGCATCCTTAGCTCATCAAATGGAGCATCTTTTGGAAGCAATCCAGCGGGGAGAAACTCAACTGAATTCGGATCTTAGCGATCGACTTTCGCAAGGTTTAGACGCCATGCGGAAACTCGTTAACGAAGCCGTTACGGGCGAAGATTCCGGCGTTAATACATTTTACATCCTCGCTAGCATGATGGGTGCTTCTAGTCAGCCACAGCCACAGGCTGCAGCCTCAATAGTAGCTCCCTCATCTTCACAAGTACCAGAAAAACCGTTGGTAGAACCGCAATTTACTGAGCCTCCTACCCAAGAACTAGAAACAAATGTTGAAACTTCTGAAGTCCTTAACTTAGAGACAAATTCCTCTTTTTTACCCCTACAATCCCAGCCCGAATTTCTACTGCAATCTCAAAACTTGACGGCACCTTCTGGGCCAGCCACTGCGTCGGCTTCGCAGTCGGCAGTTACTGCATCCTCAACCTCATCTTACCGGATTGAAACCATTCGCGTTGCTACTCAAAATTTAGACGATTTAATGACTCAAGCAGGGGAACTTACTGTCACAAAAACTCGGCTAGGACACCGAGTTGCAGAGATCGAACAAATTACAAGTTTGTGGGAAGAGTGGAGCAGAGAATATTTTGTAACGAGCTTGACTGTCGATCGGATGCCAATAGATGACAACGGTATTAAAGCTAACGCTAAATTTAGCCAATTGCAGGATTACTATCAACGTACAGAAGAACGTTTAGAACGTCTCGGAACTTTAGTCAACCGCTTGAGAAATCGAGTTTATGAAGATACGGCCAGACTCGAATTAATCGCTGAGGCATTAGAATCAGGAATTCGCACTCTGAGACTGCTGCCTTTGTCTACTATTTTTAATTTATTTCCTCGAACTGTTCGAGACTTAGCGAAACGGGAAGGTAAAGAAGTTGCATTAGTGATGGAAGGAGGCGAAACTACAGCAGATAAACGCATTTTAGAGGAAATGAAAGATCCTTTAATGCACATGATTAGAAATGCGATTGACCACGGTATTGAAACTGTTGAAGAGCGGGCAAAAATAGGTAAACATCCCGTGGCTACTCTCCGAATTAAAGGCTATAATATTGCTAGCAATATTATTATTGAAGTTGCTGATGATGGTCGAGGACTAAATCTAGAAAGCATTAAACAAACGGCTGTGAAACGTAATATTTGTACGCGGGAACAACTGGCAGAAATGACCGAGACACAAGTACAATCTTTAATTTTTAGTCCTGGTTTTTCGACCAAAAAATTTGTTACCGAAGTATCGGGGCGCGGGGTAGGTTTAGATGTAGTTCGCACTAATGTTGAGGCCCTAAAAGGTAGTATTCAAGTAGAGTCTTTACCTGGAAAAGGATGCACCTTGAGGCTGCAAATAAGCACGTCTTTAGCTACAGCAAATGTATTAATTGTAGTAGTTGAAGACATTCCTTATGCTCTGCCAGTCGAGTTTGTAGAGACGGCAAAACAGGTGTCTCCGTCTGAGATATTTTCTATTGAAGGTAAAGAAACTATACTTTCAAACGGTCAGCCTCTGTCAGTTGCTCATCTAAGAGATTTACTAGAATTAAACCCAAGACAAGGTTGGCAAAAAAATCGATATTTTAGACAGGAAACCGGGAGCGAAGTTCTGAGAAACAATTCCCCAGACTTCCTCAATTCAACTTATTCAAAAATGCCTTGTATTGTTTTGAAAGTTGGGGAGGAAAGATTGGGATTATTGGTAGATGCTTTGATAGACGAACAGGATGTGGTGATGAAACCTCAAAGTCAGTTGCTGAAACGGGTGCGAAATGTTTCGGGTGCCACAATTCTGGGTACTGGGGAAGTTTGTATGGTACTCAATCCCCACGATTTGATAAAATCTGTACGCCAGCAAGTTTCGTCCCGCGGGGTTTCTGGTGCGCGATCGCAACTTGAGACTGCCACCAGAAAACAAGTTATACTATTAGCAGAAGACTCCATCGCCACTCGCACTCAAGAAAAGCGCATCCTGGAAGGTGCGGGTTACGAAGTTGTGACAGCGGTAGACGGATTGGATGCTTTCCATAAATTAAAAACTCGCCATTTTGATGCTGTGATTTCTGACGTACAAATGCCAAATTTAGACGGTTTGGCCCTGACTGTTAAGATTCGGGAGCAAAAACAATACAGTGAGTTACCGATAATTTTAGTAACATCTTTGGCGTCGGATGAAGATAGAAAAAGAGGAGCTGATGCGGGAGCAAATGCTTATATTCCTAAAGGGACTTTCAATCAAGATGTGCTCATAGAGACACTAAACAGGTTAGTTTAGTAATTACTCCTTAGTTATTAGCCATTTCTTATTTACTATTAATTAGCGAAACCCAATGCCCAGTGCCCAGTGCACAATTACCATTGCATCGATTCCCAAGGCCCCATACTTCGACTACGCGGTTCCTGAGCGAGTCGTGCTTAGCTTAGTCGCTCGCGAAGGCGAAGGGAAGTAAGTCGAAGGGCTGTACAAGTCACCCATTCCCAATTGCCCGTTCTCAATTGCTCATTCCCAATTTCCCCCCAAACTGATGTTATCGCCCATTAAAGTATTGTTAGTTGAAGATTCTCCAGTAGTTACAATCGTCCTCAAACGAATTTTTGATTCCTCCCCCGAAATCAAAGTTGTAGGAACCGCTTGCAACGGGTTAGAAGCACTAGAATTAATCCCGAAACTTCACCCCGAAGTAATCTGTACGGATTTGAACATGGCACCAATGGACGGATTAGAATTTACGAAAGAAGTAATGAAGAAATATCCGCTACCAATTTTAGTAATTAGTGCTTCAGTACAAGCGAATGATACCCAGAATGTATTTCAAGTGTTAAAGGCTGGTGCATTGGATGTTTTCCCGAAACCGATTGGTGGCATGGTATCAGATTACGAGCGGCTAGCAAATCAATTAATAGCTAAAATTAAAATAGTCTCAGGAGTTAAAGTATTTACACGGCATCAAAAAACGATACAAACAGAAGATAATAACCCACTGGTAAAAATTAACCAAACCCCAGTTGCTAATTACAAGTTTTCCCACGAAAATCTTAAATATCAAACTATTAAAGTATTGGCTATAGGAGCTTCTACAGGGGGACCGCAAGCACTACACGCCATTATTTCTAAACTTCCGGCTAGTTTTCCCGTGCCTGTAATTTGTGTCCAGCACATCAGTGAAGGTTTTTTGCAAGGATTAGTTGATTGGCTGGGTAATGAATCAAAACTGCCAGTTAAGATAGCTTCTTTTGGGGAATTGCCACAAGCAGGGACTGTTTATTTCCCGCCCGAAAAACGTCATTTAGAATTGGACTCTCAAGGGCGATTTGTTTATTCAGAAGCTGCTCCTGTCATGGGACACTGCCCTTCTGTAACGGTGACATTTAAGTCGGTAGCTAATTTTTATAGTCGGGCAGCAGCGGGGGTTTTGCTGACAGGAATGGGTAGAGATGGTGCTGACGGAATGTTGGCTATCGCTAAACAGGGCGGTTTGACAATCGCCCAAGACGAAGCTAGCTGCATTGTCTTCGGAATGCCCAAGGAGGCGATCGCCCTCGGTGCCGCCCAATATGTTCTACCTGTCAGTGCGATCGCTCCCTTACTCCTGGCTAAATTAAAAATTTAGGACTTACCCCGCAAAGAGTGCACAATACCCCGCGCCGGAACTGGTTAAAAAAATCGGGGATAAGAAAGCGCGATCGCAACTTTTTAGTTCATTAATTACTCAAATTACTTCATAATTACTCAAAACTGAATTTTTTTTCTAAGTCCGATTATTTGATTTTGATAAACTTACCAATTACCTCGCGCAACTTCTCAGCATCAAACGGCTTAGTTAAATACTCTGTTGCTCCCGCCAAACGCCCCTGTACCTTATCAAAAGCTCCATCTCGCGCGGTCAGCATTACGATCGGCAAATTCTGAAACTGAGGCAAGCTCCGCACCGTGCGGCAGAGTTCCAATCCGTCAATACCAGGCATCGAAACATCGAGCAACAAAACCGAAATTTGTTCGTGATAAATCGTTGACAAAGCATCCACTGCATTGTCGGTTACGAGAACTCGAAACTCTTTGCTTAAGGCCTGTTTAACAAGTCCTTGCATCACGACGCTATCATCAACTGCCAAAATAGTTGGTACTTGACTGCTACTTGCAGACATATTCTTCTCCCTGTTTATTTATAGTTCTTGAAAATACAAAGCATACTTCCCCCCGTCATTTTTTGAGAGTTGCCTCTGTGCAATAGTTGCCAACCCCGTTGGAACATTAGTAGAAAGTTTAGTCCTGTTTTTTTACATCAAACTCGAAAAAAGGGATTGGGAGAGTTGTCGCTCAGCGATTACAACAGTTGCAAAATGTGCATCTGGGCCCAGAAACCCTAGAAGGTCGAGTTGGAGTAACTATTGTTACAAAGTTTAACATCTTACCAATCTTTTGTAATTCATCTCCTAACTGTAGTTGAACGACCGTCTAAGGCACAGCTCGCTAAAGAACACTGGTATTGTGGCACACACCCCTGATTTAAATCTACCAGCAAGCCAGCTACCCAGGATTAGACAAGTTTGTTAAAATACAATTAAACTGATTAAAAAATTCTAGGTAAGCAATCGCGTTATATTTTGGAAAGCTGCTTCCTCTCAACAGAGGCTCTTAGATTTAGAGAGCCGGAGGTATTCAAAAGCATAGTCAACGGGAAGTATAATTTATATAGTCTTAAGATTTGGGGTACTCTAACTCCCATAACTCAAAAGTTTCCAGATCGGTCAAGAGGTTAGTCTGAATTCGGCGCAAGCAACCTGCGCCGAACTTGCGCCCAGAGTCTCACAGCACAGAATTCATAGCTTGTTTTTCAAGGGAAGTATTGAGAAGGGCGGTTGCCAGCAACTAAACGGGCAGTTACACATGATAAAAGCACCCTTACCTGTTGGTAAAAAAAGTGTTCAAGCTCCATAACATTGACTTGTATCAGCTTCTCGGCTCTGATCCAGAGGTTTGCTTGGACAATTTGGTCGGTTTGGCAGCTCAGATTAGCCGAACTCCTATTGCTTTCTTGAGCTTGATTGACGGTAACCGCCAGTGGTTAAAGTCGCAGCTAGGTATCGATCGAGCTTTAGCCTACCTTTATCTGAATTTTTGCGCTCGCGCGCTCGACCGAACTCCCAAAGAGTTTGCCGTCGGCTCAAACTCAAACTCCGAATTTGACGGGGCAACTCCCCTGCAAAAACCGCCAGTTGCTCCCCTATCTGCGATCGAAGCCCCTGCAAATTCCTTCAAGGAACCGCCTGTGGTCATTGTCCGAGACGCTTCCACAGACGTGGGATTTGCCGAGCATCCGCTGACGGTTTCCTACCCCTTCGTGAAATTTTACGCCGGAATCCCAGTCGTCACCTCAGATGGGCAGATGCTGGGAGTGCTATCGGTCATGGACTCAGTACCGAGAGACTTGACAAAAGAAACGATAGCGGGTATTCAAGCTTTGAGTCGGCAAGTTGCGAGTTTGGTGGATCTGCGCTGGCAATTACTCAAAGCCCAGAAACACTTGCCAGAAGTAGAAGATATCACCTCTGACCGCCAGCTAATCTCGGAGTTAGTTCGTGGCTCGAACCGATCCAGCTTGTGTGGCGAACACACGCCACAGAGCGGCACGAGAAGATACCCCTCAAAGAAGCTCCCGAGACTCGGGGGAAGCGGTAAATCTCAATATTTCTGGGAAACTTCAGCCGGCACCGGGCCCTCTCCCGATACCAAACAAACCCGAGAAATCGTTGCCGGAGCCCGGGACACCTCTGAGCGCCAACCAACGGCCGCGTCGCTAGAAGAGCGAGCTCGCTTGGGATCTCTGCAAGCTAAAGTCGGTGCAGCCCTCGGACAAGGCGGGAAAATATCGCCCATCCTCAACCGCTGCACCGAGGCAATGGTAGATTACCTCGACGCCAAAGAGGCGAGTATCTGGACGTTCAACCCGCAGACAGAGCAGTTAGAATTGCAGGCGGATTCAGGACTCACCACCGAAGGGTGGGAACGGGAAATAAAAGATTGGGTGCGAGCAGAACCGGGAAAACTCGAAACGGCTCCTGTATGCCTACTGTCGAACCCATCTCTGCGCGCCATTGCCTATCCGCTGATAGTGGAGGAGCGCCTGGTGGGAGTGCTGGCTCTGTGCAGTAGCGCTTCGGCAAGCGAGGGAGCGCTAGAAGTTCTGGGCTGCATGGCTAATGCCATCGCCGTGGCGATCGATCGCATCACGGCCCGAGAAGAATTGTTGAGCCGGCGGGAAGGCCTGCTCTTCGGCCTCGCCAGCCAGATGCGGAATTCCCTCGACCTCGACAAAATTTTAGATACGGCTGTCAACGAAATTCGCAGTTTGTTGCAGGTTGACCAGTGCTACTTTTTGTGGTACTCCATCTCGCAAGACGGGCAGCAAAGCTTTGCAATCACCCACGAGGCGGCAAATCCCGAACTGAAAGAGCGGCTTACAGAATATCCGATCGAACAAGTAACGCTGCTGGCCGAGAAAATTTGCCACCGCCAAACGCTCCGGATCGGGGACGCGGCAACAGCACTTTGCATAGAACCGCCCACGCGAGATTTTTTGAGCAGTCTCGGGATTTTTTCTAACCTGCTGCTGCCGCTCAAGACTCGCTCCGGTCAAATGGGTGCTGTAGTTTGCAACCATTACAGCAGCCACCGTTCCTGGACGACGAGCGAAGTGGAATTGCTGCAAGCGGTGGTGGATCAACTGGCGATCGCGATCGACCAAGCCGAACTCTACGCCCAAACCCGGGCGGCAGCCTTAGCCGCTCAAACTCAAGCCCGCCAACTGACGGAAACTTTGCAGCAGTTGCAGCAGAAAGAAGCTCAGCTCATCCAAAACGAAAAAATGTCCTCTCTCGGTCTAATGGTCGCCGGCGTCGCCCACGAAATTAACAATCCGGTTAATTTTATTTACGGCAACTTGACTTATTGCAAGCAGTACATGAAAAATTTGCTGGATTTACTGCACTTGTATCAAAAGCACTACCCGGAGCCTTGCCCCGAAATTCTCGACAAAAGCGAAGAAATCGATGTTGATTTCCTAGTGCCGGATTTGCTGAAAATTCTGTCTTCAATAGAGATGGGAACCGAACGCATCCGCCAAATTGTCCTGTCTCTGCGGAACTTTGCGCGGCACGACGAAGCAGATATGAAGCTGGTGGACATTCACGAAGGGATTGACAGCACGCTGCTGATTTTGCAGAGCCGCTTGAAGTCAAACGGACTCGTACCGGGAATTGAGGTAATTAAAGACTACGGCAACTTGCCGAAGGTAGAGTGCTATCCCGGGCAGCTCAACCAAGTATTTATGAATATTTTGGCGAATGCGATCGACTCTTTGGAAAATCAGCCCCCACCCAAGACGATCAAAATCTCGACGGTGGTGGTGGACCCAGACTCGGAGGCTGGTGAGTCAGGAAAGTCGAGCGGTCAAGTTGTGGTGATTCGGATTCAAGACAGCGGGCCGGGATTGGCAGAAAAAGCTAAATGCCACTTGTTTGACCCTTTCTTTACCACTAAACCTGTGGGCAAGGGTACGGGACTCGGCTTGTCTATCAGCTACCAGATTGTGGTGGAAAAACACGGAGGAAGCTTGAACTGTATCTCGAAACCGGGACAGGGAGCGGATTTCATGATTGAAATCCCCGTAGCTCGCCCCCCTGCGCTCAAAGAATAAACCTGCGGGCGATCGGTTCTAAAAACATTTTTTAAATTTTATTGTCAAAATGCTTGACAGATTGCGGTGTTTGAATGTTAAGATAGTGAAGGTTAAGACGTTGGGGCGTCGCCAAGTGGTAAGGCAGCGGGTTTTGGTCCCGCCATTCAGAGGTTCGAATCCTTTCGCCCCAGTTAAATTGTGTTAGGTCACTCAATTATTTAACTGATAGTTTAGAGTCACCGGTCGTCGGACGAGAGAAAAACGACTGCCTGATTACAAACCTAATTAGGGCTTGCTCACAGGATATAAGAAACCGGGTTTCTTGCTGCGGATTTGACCTAAAAGCGTAGATTTGCGATCGAGAAATCGGTTTCTTTGGTCGCCAGTGCGGATTTTTGGCCCAAACACGTTGTTTTGCGTAAGTCCTCATACAAAAAGAGTGAACCCGCCCTACTCGCTCTCACTGCAAACTGCTGGGCCCGCGAGCATTTAGCCTATCGAAAACGTATCGGGAAATTGCCGGAAATGCTGTTTCGTCCTTGGCATAAGCCGGATCGTCTGCGAAAACAACTAAGATGTAAATCGCGCGATCGTCTAAAGTTCTGACAAATGCCGCTTCGCTGCGGGATTTGGAAGTATAGCCCACTTTGGAACCAAAATAAATATTAGTTGGTAAAGATTCGCCGAGAAATCCTTGTATCGAATTGCTGGGGTCACTTTTCCATGCCTTGGGGTCTAAGTCTCTAGTCAGCAAGTAAGCCATTTTGCGGCTGGCGACGCTGGAAACCGCTTGCCTAGTATAGATTTCATATATTAATCTGGCGGCTTGGTCGGTAGTTACTTGATTGCGAATCGGCTGGGAAGCATCGCCTCGCAATTGCAAGTCGCGACCGATTGGACCTTCTTGCCTCAAATAGTATATGGGATAATTTTTGGTGCTTATACGAATATCATTGTATCCTGCTGACTGGAAAAATGTGTTAACTTGAGTGCGCTTTTTCAGCCAGGTTTGCAATTCTTCTCCTGCGAGCCTACCCCCGGATTTTGTATCTGTAATTTTGTCTAAAATTTTGCTGGCCGCATCGTTGTTAGAGACGCGAATCATTTGTTCTAGGTCGTTCGTAAAGGCAGATTCTCTTTGCGTAATGAGGCCTTTTTCTAGGGCTGAGTAAAAGGCTGCCATCCAAAATAACTTGGCAACGCTAGCGGGAAATCGGAGAGTTTGATTTTGATATCCGGCAAAGGTGTGAGCTTTGGCATTGCTGACATCAAATAAGGTAATTGATAGCGGTTCTGCGGGTAGTCCTTTGCTGGTCGCAATTTTCACAGCTTCATCAACAATCCCTTGCAATTCTTGAGAGTAAACTGGACTGGGAGGTGTTTTGATGTTGTAGCTAAAGGTAGGCTCGCTTTGACGATCGGCTAAATTTTCCGATGGTTCAATTGTCGGAGGCGAGAGTGTTTCTTGAGGCGAGATGGGCTGTTGAGTCAAGATGACTGGCGGTTCTGGGGAACGGCGAATTCTGAACGGTATTGTGACAATCCAACCGATGGCGATCGCTCCGGCGATTAAACACAAAATGTTACGGTATTTTAGCCGAGAAAATTTCGTCCTCACTCGGCGACGAGATGGCACTGGGCCTTCGCTGCTTTGGCGTCGGTTTCCGACTGGGCGCTGGCTGCTTTGGCGTCGGGATTGGATTAGATCTGTTGCATGAATCTTTGCTCGCTCGGTCAACTGCAGATACAAGGCAGATGAACGCAGATTAACCCAGAGAATTTCAAGAATTGAGACCGACTTTTGCAAAAGGTCTATGGGGCGTTGGGTCTGGATTGGGCGACGAGATGGGACTCGGCGCTCGGTGCTTTGGCGTCGGGACCGGACTGGACGCTCGCTGCTTTGGCGTCGGGACTCGATTGGGCGTTGGGGCCCGATGGGGCGGCGTCGGCGTTCTACTTGCATTACAGTTTTGTGCTATCAAACTCGCACGATCAGTTTATAATAGGGCGGCATCTAAATGACAAGTGTATCGATCTAGTCCGCTGTTGCCAAGTTTATCTGTCTACTAGGCTGATTGAGACTTCTAGTAATTGTAAAATTTTCAGGATAGCACTGAGTTGAAGCAAAATCCTTTGAAAAACATGAGAAATTTTTGGAGTCTGGCTGTTTTGGGATTTGCGATCGCCTGGGTAAATAATTTTTTGATCCCTGATGTTTGGGCATTTCAGTCTCAACCTGCTGCAGAATATGTTGTCTCGCGACAAACAGAAGGACAGGGCGCGGATGTAGTGCCAGAGTTGACAGGAGAAAGGGAAAATGGGGAAGTAACAAACAAGCAAACTGTTTCCAGTTTCCCAAGTATATTTTGGGACTTCAACAATTTACCTGAAATTTCCTATTCCCAATTGCTGGAGGTGCTGGCAAGACGACCTGACTCCAATAATCCGGAGAGAGAAACCGCTGCACAACCAGAAGAGATAGCACGTTTTGAAAAGGTTGTACAGTATGCTAAACGACAAAATTTGCACGATCGCACGATCGGAGAAATCGTCCAGGCGATCGCCGATAATTTCCGAGGAAAGCCCTACGCCGCTGGTTTGCTGGACGAATCAGGTGAAGAAAAGTTGATCGTAACTTTGAATAAGTTTGATTGCGTTTTGTTTGTTGAAACCGTTTTAGCGCTCGCCAGGGGCATAGCAGTACAAGATTACGACTATCAAAATTTTGTCAATCGCATAGAAGAACAGCGGTATTTAAACGGTAAAATCAACGGTTATTGCAGTAGATTGCATTATTTTTCCGAATGGATTAACGACAATGAAAAACGGCACACAGTGGAAAATATCACCGCTGAATTAGGTGGAGTTCCCATGAATAAGACACTAAATTTCATGAGTCAGCACCGCAGCAGTTACCCGCAAATGGTCAAAGACGAAGCAACTTATCAGTGCATAGTCAGCCAAGAAGCAGACTTAGCCAAAACTACTGTTAATTACATCCCGACAAATCAGATAAAAAGTGTTTATTCTCAGTTAAAGCCAGGGGATATTGTAGCGGTAGCCACGGATGTTAAAGGATTGGATGTCACCCACACGGGTTTAGTTTACCGCAATGCTGACGGCAATATTGGTTTAATCCACGCTTCGCCTGCGGGGGAGGTGACAGTTGCTTACGACTTGCACAGATATATTAGGAGAGTCGAAAGTGCGATCGGCATTGTGGTAGCTAGGGCGAAAACCCCTAATTAAATTGGTTTGTACTCCTAGGGTGTATCAGCTTGCATTATTTTAGCTCAAAATTTAAAATTTCTGTGCTGACACACCCTACAAACTCTCTTGTGGGGTGGGTACGCGAGGCGCCTGGAATATAAAATTTAAATGCACAACAGCTTATTGAACAATTTCGCTGCGAGATACCTTACTACTTCTAGCAGGATTTGGCGTTAATTGGGGTGGCGAAACTTGAACACTTCCCCACTCATTCAAAAAGCTTTTCAGCAAAACCTCTTGCTGAGTGCGAAATGTCTCGACATTGGCCCCGCGATTCATAATCACAAACCACACTGTTTCTTGTTTTTGAGTTGGTAGCGCTCCGCCCAAAGCGCTAACATTATCCAACGTGCCAGATTTGACTACTGCTAATTTGGGAAGCGCCCGTTCTGCCAGTATTCCTTGATCTTTCCCAACAACAGTTAAGACATCAGCAACTGTCATGCTGTAAGGTTGAAGATAGCGTTCTAAAGCTATAAATAACGCGCAAGCAGCCCGGGGAGAAATGAGATTTTCTTCGCTCAATCCCGAACCGTTCACGAGTTGAATTTCTGCGGGCGGAACTCCGGTTGCTGCTGCTGCTTTTTGGGCGACTGTTTTGGGGCCTCCGACAGTATCAGCTAGCATATCTGCCATGAGATTGTTGCTGTACTGATTCATTTTTTTGATCAGTTCGGTAAGGGGCAAAGAATAATGTTTGACTAAAGGCTGCACATCGTTGGGAGATGCTGACAAAACTTGTACAGTACCCTCAATGGCTATTTGGGGTTTCGGCGTATTTGGAGGCAGGGTTTGATACTGGGCGGCGGCTTCGCTCGGCCAGATTTGACTGTTCAATCCTTGTTTGAGCAATTCTCCCGATTTGAGGGGATCGAGTTCAAAATTCATGTAAAACTTATCGACAATTATCAAATTGCCACTGACTCGCTCGATCCCTTTTTGATTTAAGGCGTTACCGAGGGCGATCGCCTCTTCCCAAACAAACAACGGATCGGCGTTTCCCTGTACAATTAAATCGCCTTTTAATACGCCGTTTTCAATTTTTCCAGTTGTACCAATTAAGGTGATAAATTCATGTTCCGGCCCGAATTTTTGCAGTGCTACCAGAGATGTTGCTACTTTGGTAATAGAAGCGGCCGACAGAGGAACGGTACCTTGATGATTGGCTAGCAAAGTATTGCCTGATTGCATCCAGACGCCTTGGTTTTCTTTGGCCAAACCTTGGGCTGCCAACCCGTTAAGATATTGCTGGATTTTGGTATTTGTGGGGGTTTCGGGATTGGTAGCAGAGACTATTAAGGGCTGAGGCTGACTTGGTTTAACTGGCGGCGGGGAAGATTCCGCTACAGGAGAGGGAGATGCAAGTTGAGGTGATTCAGTTACAGGAGAGGGAGATGCAAGTTGAGGTGATTCAGTAGCTGCACATCCGCCAATAATTGTGAGAAGGGCGATCGAACTCGCAGCAGTCAAGTAGCGGTTTTTCAGCATTACTTTAATTTTTTTCATCAAATGTACGATCGTCTGTTCGGCACGCCCGATGGAAATTTTAGCACTAGCCCGCGCGTTTTGGAGCATCCGGAGCTGCGTTACCAGAATTGCGAACCGCTAACAGTAGCTATCTTCTTCTCCATCTTTCTTCGCGCTTTACCCTAGGGGAACGGCTTCGCCGAATGCGTCTTCGTGGTTCGTTAAATAGATATCGTTTAAATACTGCGGGATTTTATACCAATAGCCCGGACAGTTTTTAGTTCGTAATCTGAAACCTTCGATTTTTCGTTGGTAGCTCACATCTGGCATCATTCTCAAGAACAGGCAAGATGCCTGTTCCACAACAAGTGCAATTTCTAGTGGGGTGGGCAGGAAAGCCCGCCCATAAAAAGCTTATTGAAAATGGTGCAAGATGTCAGTTGGTAGTTCGATTGCCACATTGCCTTGAAACCCTTATTCTACGGTTGGCAATCAAAAAATGTTTGAAGTATTGTTATACCAGTTCCCAAAAGCAATGCAACTTTAGGCAAGCTCCCAACCCTTATCTTATAAGTCATTTCCCAATCTAAAATCTAAAATCTAAAATCTAAAATAGTATGATCTTCAGCGCCTGGGGCCTTCACCCCAGGCCGATCGCTCTCACAAATTTTCGATAAACTGGTTTATCCAGCCATACTCCCTATACTCAGCGGCACCATTTCGCCGTGCATCGTCAGACCTAATAACATCGGCCCGCCCGGTCGAATCAACTCTCCTGTAAGCGCGCAGCGTTCCTCCTGCTGTGCTGTGGCATTAATGCTGGCTCGAATATCCGATCGAGAAAACATCTGCCGATACTCTCCAGACTTCTGCTGCACGTAATTCCAGAGCAAATCTCGAATCAAAGCTTGATAGCCTTGATTGCCCGCGAGCTCTTTAAGTCTCTCTTTGAGCTCTCTTTCGAGTCGAATACTGGTGACTTCCATTTCGGTGGTTGAGGTTCTAGGTAGGGTATGCATAATTTTTTCTCCGTGACGGGTGGACATATGTGTAATATCAGTGTAGTATGTTTACAGCTAGATTGAAAGCCTCTTAACCACCTTCTGCCTACAGTGAAATTTCTCCCCACCTACTCCACCTATCAACTGAAGTGCGATCGCCCCACGGGTCGCTCCGAGTCGTTACGGCACGTCTTTAGCACGGGTTGGGCGACTGTCGCAGCGACCTCGTGGGCGGGCTTGGGCCTAAATAAACACGGTTATAGTGGATTAGGAGAAATTGCAGAAATTAATGACAACGAGGTAGACCAGCACGGTCGGCAAGTGGCACAGCCATATCGAGATACGCGAAGCGGGAGGTACAGCTAAACGACTGTACCAAGACAGGATGAAAATTTGCCTTTAGCAGTTTTTCTAGCCCCCGCTTCTAAGTAAGAGAAGCGGGGGCATTTGATTGGATATTTGAGAAATTCGATCCGCTTGGGGAACTGGCAAAAAACCAGATGTAGCCAATGCTGACGAAGCACCCAAAATTCAAAATTCACAATCTAAAATCTAAAATCCAAAATTGACGAGGAGGAGCAAGCCGTGACCGTAGTAACTGATGTATTGAGGCAATCTGTGGTGGTGTTTTCTCAGAATTACCTACCGATGAGCCGTGTCAACATCAAACGGGCGATCGTACTGTTGGTAACAGGCAAGGCTGAACCTCTGGATTTTAGCATTGGCAACGGCTGGCTGGTGCGATCGCCCAGCACCAGCATCCACGTACCCGAACAAATCCGCTTGACTTTTGGTAACAGGGAACGCCTGTGGAAAGTGCCCCCGGTCAATCGCCGGGAAGTTCTGCGCCGCGACGCTCATTCTTGCCAATACTGCGGTAGCAACCGACATTTGACGCTGGATCACGTGATGCCTCGATCGAAGGGCGGCCCGCATACTTGGGACAATGTGGTGACTGCTTGCGAACGGTGCAATTCTCGTAAGGGCGATCGAACTCCCATAGAAGCTGGAATGTCTCTGCGAACTAAGCCGAAAGCCCCCATACACCCCACTGTTGCTTTTGCCGAACTGTTTTGGCACGAATATCAAATAGGGGAATAGAGCATGGGGAATAGGGCATGGGGCATGGGGCATGGGCCAAACAGGTAATTGGTAATTGGTAATAGCTAATAGTTAATAGCTAATTAAGTCCTGTAATTGAAAAGGATTTTAGGTCGGAATAGCAAAGTTTTCATTCCGACCTATCCAATGCCCAATGCCCAATGCCCAATTCCCAATGCCCAATGCCCAATGCCCAATTCCCGATGCCCAATTCCTAATTCCCGATTTTCACTTTTAAACTTTCAATTCCAAATTTAAGGCTGTCAATATGCTGAAGTTGACTTACACTGAAACGGGCTTTAACCTGGAGCGTTTGGCTCAATCTCCCGAACAGTTAGTGGCGCTGCGAGTTGTGCTGGCTATGCGAGTTGGTCAAAGCATCAGCGTCGAACCGAGCACTGCGGCATTTTTGCTGCCCGCGAATTTGGAGGCGCTGTCTCTGTTGGAATCTGAGGCCCGCCGAAACGACAACGATGCGATCGCCCTTTGTGTTGCTGATGCTGACTTTGTAGAAGTGACTCTGCGCGGTACGTGGATTTCTGGCGCGTCTGAGGGGGCTGACGGCGTGTTTGCGACTGTGTTGGGCGATCGGGTGGAGTTCTTGCTGCTGAAACTCTGGCTCGAAACTCAGGCTGCTGCGGAGGTTGTTGGGGAAGTCGGCGATTAATATTTGATGTTGAACAAGGAAGAGGGAAGAGGGAAGAAGCAAGAAGGAAATATTTTCTTCCTCTGCCACTCCCCCACTTTCTCCCTCTTTCTCACTCGCCCACTCTTCCCATCTCCCCTCTGCCATAACAGACAATTTATATGCCTACCAGATGTGCTGAGCGCTCATTTTAGGGCGTATAAATTATGTTGAAGTAAATGCCCTTATCTTGCAGATTATCGCCTTTATCGCTAATTATCACCAAAGGAAGAGCGTAATCTATTCGCAGGTTCACCCGCTGTATCGGTTCCCAGATTACCCCCAAACCCACACCGGCTAAAAATGTCTGATTGGTTAATTTATTAGGATTGTTCGCAGCGTTCCACACCGTACCCGCATCCAAAAATGGAGCTAATTGAAGTTTGGGATTTCCCGAAGCATCGCGCTGCAAAGTAATCCGATCTTCGAGCGAAACTCTGAAGCCGTTATCGCCGGAACGGACATTTTGGCGGTAGCCGCGCAAAGATTGCCCGCCGCCAATTACAAATTGCTGCGAAGGCAACAAACTATTAGCTGACAATTGCAAGTCTGCCTGCAAAATTAATAAATGTTTGTCATTCAATCGCTGTACTCGCTGCACTTGACCCAGCCAACTAAAAAATTGTCCGTCTGGATCTGAACCTTCGTTTTGAGTAGCATCAAACAAGCTAGTGCCGATCGTAAATTGCGATCGCACGGCCCAAGCACCCTGCGGGTCGCGCCGAATGTAGTCCTGTCCCAGCTTAATTGCGCTCGTAGTGGTGACACCATTGGAGTCCGGGCCGATGCCAAAAGGAACAGGTTCGCCGGCGAGAAAAGTTCTACCTGTTTGATAAGTAAAACCGGCAGACAAGGCAAATTCTTCGATCGGCGTTCTCCGCAGCGGCTGGCGGTAACTAACTTCAAATAAATGCGATTTTCCCGAAATGTCAGCACGGTTAAAAGGTGGTTGTACGATACTGTTGCGATTCGGTGCCGCCCTCAATTGCAAAGTGCCGTTCATCGCATTTAGCGGCACGCGATAGCTGAAATCAAACACGTCTGAATCGCCGAGCGATCTATAATACGCCCCTGCCAGTTCGTCGCCATTTCCTGTTATATTGCGGTGCCGCAAACTAACTCCCAATCTTTCGGAACCGACACTGGGAGGAGAGTAATTGTCAATGCTGAAACTAGGTTGAAAGGGATTAGCTTCCGAGACTCGGACGATCAGAATGCTCTCGCCTTCATTATCCCCAGCCCGGAGACTGGCTTCTACATTGTCAAATAAAGGATCGACTCGCAGCAGCCGGAGTTGGTCTTCTAATGAAGCTGTGCTTAAAGGCATTCCGGCACCGAGTCGAATCCGGCTGCGGATGTAACTTGGATTCAATCTTTTAGTTCCTTCTACCTCAATTCGGGCTAGCTTGCCTTCAATCACTTGAATTTGGACTACCCCTGCGGTGATAGTTTGGGGCGGCAAGACTGCTCTCGAAGTGATGTAGCCACGATTGAGATAAATTTCGGTAATTTTGTCGGCGATTTGTTTGAGCTGTTCTAGGGTGGTAGAACGGCCTTCTAACGGGTTGACTAAGGCATTAATTTCGTCTTGGCTTAAAATTGTGCTGCCAACTACTTGAATTTTCTGCACCTCAATTGGTGTATTCGGCAGCGGTGGGGGAACTGGCGACGGGGACGGCGGCGCTACTGTGGGTGGTACTTGGGGAGGTTCTGGGGAAGGCTGCGGGGCCGGTTGCAGAAATCGATCGCGATTTGGATCGGGCTCCGTCGGCGGCGATGGCAGGTTTAGATCCCGCGGGGGTAGGTTCTGGGCTAAAACATGATTGCAATCTAGCTGGTTCTGACATTGGGGATCGTTGTCAACCAGATTTGTTTGTTCGGGCAAGATGCCCGCACCACAAGCAGTTCCATCGATTGTGGAACAGGCCTCTGGGCTGTTCTCGGCGGGGTTCGATTGTGTTTCTGGTTCAGGGTTGGTGTCGATCGAATCGGGAAACTGATTTAAGTTGGTTGCTGTTTCATCCTGCTTGATTTCCAGTTTTTGCAGTGCTAATACTTGATTGCCCCTATCTGCTGAGTTGTCAGCGGCGATGGGCAACTGAGAAATATCCTTTGTTTGGGATATAGCTTTATTGGCATAAAAGCAAGCCATCGGGAACCCAGTTAGAAGTGAAATTCCCAACCGAAATAGTGCAATATTTGCATTGGGGCGCATAATTAATAATTTCTCTAAAATAAGTTTGTCGGCTGCTTGACTATGCCAGTTTATCATTTAGTATTAGGCGAAATTTGACCATCAAAATCTCCACAGTCCGCCTTTCAAGATGGCAGAAGTCCGAACAGCCGATCGCTACACAAATTTTAATTTATTTAGGACGATCGACCAAACAACCCGCAACAGCCAAAAATCATCTGTGGCGCTGCCAAATACCGCCATCGAAACCGAGTTTTTCGTACTTGCTGCACCAGTCATACCATTTGAGATTTGAGATTTGGCAATGACTCGCCCAAAAACGGGTACCGTATCCCGAACGCTCATCAGTGTAGATCCTAAAATTTTAGACTCCTGTTCCTGCTCCCATATTCAATGCAGCAAGTAAATCTAAAATCTAAAATCTAAAATCGACTGACTGATGGCTATCACCGTTTGGGGCTTGCCTACCGTTGCATTCTTTTTAGAAACAGGTGCTGAATTATTTTCTTGTGATAGGCGTTAACTCACTTGCGACTAAGGGTTCTTGGGCTATTTTGCCGAGTTCGACTGAGTTCAACAGTGCTGACCACTTGATCGCTAAACTGGGATCGCTGGGAGACTCGATACGCAATTGAGCTAGAGTTGCCAGGTACTCGTACCAGAGACGCTGTTGGGCGAAGATGCTGAGCTTGGTGCGATCGTCGGGCGATCGTTCCAACTCTGTTTTCACGGTTGGGGCGAGTGCGGTGCGGTTGATCCACCCGGAAACGAGAACATCATCTGTTGTATTTTTTGGGTTGCATTTGATAGTAAAGTACCATTGATAGTTTTTGCCAACTTCCAGGGCTGGCGAGTTGTCGTCGGAGCCGAGGCTGACGCTAACGATACCTGCACGGCTAGTTACCATGCGAAAACTTTTTTTGTATACTGTTTTGTCTCTTTGGTCTGCTAACTCAAACTGAACTGTTTTGTCGAGGGGTACGGGAAGGTAGTAGAAAAATGTTGGCTTTGCTGATATGGTTTGCCCCATAGTTGATTGGGGAATCAATGCAGTTAAGGCAGTTGTGGCCGTGGGGCATTCTAAGCCGCGGGTTCCTCCCCCTTCACGCCTTCCCGGTACTCCGTCCTCCGGCGGTTGAAAGCTATTCCACGTGGAACCCGTTGGCTGAATGTTTGGTCTGCTTCCGCTGGATTCAGGGGGTTGAACTGTTTGCCAGTTGAGGGGTAGCTGCGGCCGTGACGGGCGCTGGACAATGTTTGCGCGGCTGTTGAGAGCCTCTGCTGGTATTAAAAAACTACCGGCGGCAACTGCCTCTAAAGACAGAATTAAGGAAAGAGCACCGATATTTAGAGCAGACTTCAAAGCCATGACGAACCTGCCTTTTGATGAACCTAGGAACTTTATCGCACGGTTTTATTCTATCCAAGGTTTTGACGGATATAGTAATCCGTTGTACTTAAATTTATATCTTCAGGCAGATACGATTATTTGGGTCGCTCTGATCAACATATAATTCTGTGTTGCGTTTGTCAGTGGTAGCTTAGTAGTTATACTTACTTTCATTCACGACAGCAGGTTGGGTTGAGCTTGTTAAACCCAACTTTGACAAAGACTAATATTCGGGTTCTTTTAACTCTAGCAAGAGGCTACAACGGGTCTTTTCGTAAAAACACCCGGTTGATGCGTCAATCCTGAATATCAGGAAACTCGGCAATTTTGCTGGGGAACCTCAAGCGATCGGCTACAAGTTACATATCAGGTTTTCTGTACAATACCGGCAAGAAATTTAGCATGAATCTCGATTCACCTGTTCTCTCGGACAAACAGCCACCTGGGCTGCGGATGGTAAGACCCATCGGAGTCTTGGCACTGCACGGCATTGCTTTTTTAGGAAATAGGTTGTTCGCTGTCGATCGCGCCGAAGGGCTGCTATTGGAGATCGATAGAGAAAGTGACAACACTACTGTTTTGAATCCTTATCAAACGGATAAGTTTGCGGGCGCAACGGGGCTGGCTATTTCGGAAGATACTCTCTGGTTTGCGCGGGATGAGGATATTTGTTGCTGTCGGGGCGCAATTCAGGACGGGGCGATCGCTGAACTCAAGCCGGAACATTTTGTTTCGCTTTCTTATCCTGCTGACGGGATTGCTGTTTGGAAATCTACGCTTTATGTCACTTGCCAGAGATTGGGTTCTATTCTGGTTTTTGACCTGAAAACGGGTCGGGAAATTACTCGGTTTTACGCTCCCGGTATTGGGGTAGAAAATATCACTGTCCGGGATGAGGAACTTTGGGTTTGCGACAAGACGGAGCAAACTGTTTACTGTTTGGAACGGGGAACTGGGGAGATTAAATTTAGTGTTTTGACTCCCTTTGAGTTGCCTTCTGGTTTGGCTTTTCATAAAGATTCCGAGACTGGAGAGGAGGTTCTGTACGTGGCTTATGCCGGGGATGAACTTTACATCCGGGACGACCCGAATTCGGAAGATCCTTTTCAGTTGACGAAGCGCGATCGCACTTTTATTCAGCCTTTGTCTTTTTACTACAATGAAGCTGACCGCTACGCTCTGTCAAACGGTTTTTTGATGGAAATGTCTTATGTGGAGGAACTGTCTCCTCTCGATGAGGTAGAAATCGAAAATTTGGAGTGGCGGATTGCTTTGCCTTCGGAAACTCACCGGCAAAAGGTAAGGAGTGTTACGCCTATCGGAATGCCTTTTACTGAGGAAATTCAGGAAGGGGAACGGGTGGCGGTGTTTAAGTTCGATCGGCTGCACCCCGGGGAACGCCGAATTTTTGGCTGGAAGGCTTTGTTAGAAGTTCGATCGATTAAGTATCAGTTGTCGCCTCGGGATGTCGAAAAGGCTCCGAAGCTGTCGCCGGAGTTTGCAGCTAAGTATTTGGTTGATAATGACAATTTGGCGATGGATACGGAGATTGTGCGATCGGCTGCTGTGGCTGCCATTGGCTCAGAAACTAATATTCTCCGGCAATTGCTGAGCATTCGTAATTTTGTTTACGATCAACTTTCTTACGGGATTAGGCCTCACATTGACACTCCCGATATTGTGCTGCGCCGCGGCATCGGTTCTTGTGGCGAGTACGTGGGCTTGTTGTTGGCTTTGGCTAGGTTAAACGGGATTGCTTGCCGCACGATCGGGCGCTACAAGTGTCCGGCTTTTGCTGACAGAAAAGGTGTGTCTCTGGAGCCGGATTTCAATCACGTTTGGCTGGAATTTTACATTCCGGGTTTTGGCTGGGTGCCGATGGAATCTAATCCTGATGATATTCAAGACAGAGGCCCTTATCCTTTGCGATTTTTTATGGGCTTGGCTTGGTATCACGTAGAAATTGGCAAGGGAATTCGGTTCCAACGTCTCACGAGCGGCGGTCTTCCTTTGAACAAGGAGGATGTTTCCGTGGGAACTCTGGCAATTAATCATGTGAGGTTTACAATTTTGGAAGATTTGCCAGCAGTTTGAATCGAGTGTTAACAATTAACAGTTAGCCGTCAACATTCAACTGTTAATTGTTAACATTTTTCATCTAAAATCGAAAGTAGAAAATGTAAAATCAGAGGAAGAGAGGTTGTGGAATTTTCGATTGCTAATATTCTAGTTTTAGTGGCCTTTGTACTGCTGGTGACGGTGACTGGCGGGGTCGCTTATTTGACTTCTGTTGAGTGGCGCGATCGCAGGCGGTTAGATAAGGCTAAACGGAAAAAAAAGTAGCTTTTTGCTGTTGACAAAGTGCATTTTTTATGATAAAGAACAACGCGATCCAACCAGGTCGCGTTGTTTTGTGATTTTAAATATAGCAGAAGCAAGAAGGAAGACGGAAGACGGAATACAGAAGACGGAAGAAGCAACAATCACAATGGCTTGAGCAATTTAAAATCTTCTAATCGGCTTGGCGGTTGCTATATTTTCACGGCAGGTAAAAGCAAGTTCGCTAACATAAATATTATAGGTTTGTAGTGAGGACTTGAGTTCTAGTAGTTTTATGAGGAGTCAAGTTCTCACTACCAAACAATTTGATTGCAGCCGTTCGTTAGCGAAGCCCTCGAAGAGGATCGCACATAAGATAATTCACCGGCAGGACGCCCGCGCCACAACAAATACACCACAACGAACACACAGGAAAAAAGGGATTTTGGAGTTGGTATTTTAAGTCCACTGTCTGAAAAATGTATTTTCTTGCCAAGCGGCGGCGGTGCGTTTTTCAAGTGCTGCCATTTCTGTTTCGTTCAGCGGTTTGAATGCTTGGGCGACTTTGAAGTTTTCTTCTAATTGCTTTACTGAGTCGGCGGCGATGACGCAGCAGTGCACGCCGGGAAGTGAAAGCGTGTAGCCCATTGCTTGGTGCATTCCATCTAAAACACCGTTCTGAAATAATTTGCCGTAAGCTGGTATTTTCATGGCTATGACGCCGATGTTTTTTGCTTTGGCTACTGGTAAAGCGCTGGTAACAAAGGAGCGCGGGTGATGTTTTTCGGCGGCGTTGAGAGAGATTAATGTTGTGTCGAAAGGATAGCGCTCCAAGCCTGCCACAATGATAGCAGGTTCGTGGTGTCCGGTGATGCCGGAAAAACGAATTATTTTTTGCTGTTTGGCTTCTTCGATCGCCTTTATTGCTCCTTTGGCACTGAAAATTTGGTCTAATTCGGCTTGGAATGAGACGTGGTGGAGTTGCCACAAGTCGATCCGATCGGTTTTCAATCTTTTGAGCGATCGCTCTAAGTCTCTCCACGCGCCATCTCTGTCTCTGGCGGAGGTTTTTGTAGCTAGGAATAGGCGCGATCGATATGGTGGCAAAATTTTGCCTAAGTTTTCTTCGCTGGGCCCGTACTCGGCCGCCGTGTCAAAATAGCGAATGCCTAGTTCGATCGCGCGTTCAATTTGCACCGCCGCTTCTGCTTCTCTTCCCGGCTGCGACAGCGGTGTTTGTCCTGCCCCCCCCAAACCGAAAATCGGCACTTTCACCCCGGTGTTGCCTAACACTCGTTCTGGCATTTTTACTGTGGCGGCCGCCTTGTTATTGGGTGCGGCTGCGATTTCCCGATCCTGCTGTTCGATCGCCTTAGCACCTGCAATGCTGCTGGCAACAGCTATACTGCTCAATATAAAATTGCGGCGAGTCTTTTTGCGGGTCATTGTTTCCGTCTCCTCAGAATATGTGAGAGAAATTAACCGCGTTTGTGTTGGCACAATACATAAATTTTTACTGCAAATCGGATAATTTTCCCCCTCTCCGAGGGAGGAGATGGCTGGGGGAAAATGATCTATGTGCCGATCGACTATTGGTCAATTATCCATGCGCGAATCAGTTCGTTTATCTGTTCTGGTACTTCGTCGTGGGGACAGTGACCAGCTTTGATAAAGTGTTCTGTTAACTGCGGATAGTGTTTGCGAAATTTGGCGCTTCTTTCTGTGGAGTTCATCCACGGATCGCCTTCTCCCCACAGCATTAGCAACGGGCAGGTTAATTGACTAAGTAATACGTCAATTTTTTCGCCTTGGGGTGTTCGGAATACGGAGGCGAATACTTTGGGGGCACCGGGGTCGCAGGAGGGAAGGTATATTTCTTCTACTAATTGGTCTGTGACGGCGCTTTGGTCGAGATAAACTTTTTCTAGGGTTTTCCGAATTGTCGATCGCTGGCG
This sequence comes from Microcoleus sp. B3-A4, assembly GCF_036705385.1. Lineage (NCBI taxonomy): Bacteria > Bacillati > Cyanobacteriota > Cyanophyceae > Oscillatoriales > Microcoleaceae > Microcoleus > Microcoleus sp. B3-A4. Next base: position 51,670 of record NZ_JAUBUI010000036.1, read on the forward strand.
CACGTACTGGAACAGCAGAAAACTTGCCCAATCTTGCTGAAATAAAGTTTTAGCTACTGCAGATATGGCTTTTTGCAAGGGCGGGGCTTCGGGTGCGGGCTGCGGTTCGCTGAAGGGGCCGGCGCTGTTGATTAATATGAGTCCGGCTGCTGATTCGGGGCGCTGGGCTGCTACGCACAAGGCGGCGTAGCCTCCGAGGGAGTTGCCGGCTAGTACGGCGGGTCTGCCGATGATGTTGGTGATAAAGTCGTGGAGTTGGTCGCGCCAGAGGTCGCCGCTGTACTGTAATTCGGGTTTTGCCGATCGCCCGAATCCAATCAAGTCGATCGCCCACACTTCAAAGTCTTTGCTCAGCCCGCTGATATTTTTGCGCCAGTGGTCTGTGGAGGCTCCAAAACCGTGAATTAACAGCAGGGGAGGGCGTTCTGGATGCCGATCGCTGGATCGAACGTAGTATACTGAATGCCCCCGCCACTGCCAGTAAGTGCCGGCTATGGGGGCTGTGGTGATGGCTGGGGTTGTTTGCATGATGTAAAGAAATAATTATTTACTTTAACTATTGTATCGCGACGCTCAGATTTATAAAGTTTGGCATCCGCGCTGGGCTTCCGCTAGCAAAGGATTCGTGAATGTGAGCGAGTTGGGATCTGGCGATCTTCCGCACTCAGGATTAATAAGTTTTGTAACGAATATTGATTTTGTGAGGGGCGCAGCAATGGGAGGTGTTTGGCCCGATCGCATTTGGGAAAATAAATCGGGTTTTGGCTGCAACATACCTAGGTATGATGATTGTGCTGTGTGGCGGTAAGAGATAGCTCTGCGGCGATGGGTGCAAAGCTTGGCGGCGAGGGTCGAACCTGATTGGTGAGCGTTAAGGGATCGACTTTTTTATAGTTATTTCCGAGCTTTTCCAGGTGGGGATCGTTTGTTCAAGAGGTGTTGACGGCTTGGGGGATACAGCGAACCTAAGCGTTGCGAGTTGGCAAAAGCTGAAATCAAAAATTTCGTGGCTGGGAGAAGTTATAAGTAAAATTACTGATGGTTCTCTGCAGAAGTTTCTCAGAATCGCTGAATATTTTGTGACGTTCTTTGCTGTTCTTAATTGCTTTGATACTCTAATATAGAAGGAGAGCTGCGCCGCTCAATTAATTAGCATTTTGAATACTAGGGAGCCAACTATGCAGGGTGTGAACTTTATCCACCTGAAAGTTAGGGAGTTTTCTGAGTGATTGCTATTTCACCCCGTCCCGTCGGACGCAATTGGATTACGATTAGCTTCGCTTCTACTCTATACCTTTGTCCTATTTTGGATCTGCTCCTAGCAGAGGTGCCAGATTGCTGGCAAGCGGAATTGCGGTTGGGGCTTCAAGAAGCTTTGGTAAATGCTGCTAAGCATGGAAACAAATTAGACCCCGGTAAAACTGTTGGAGTCCGTTTTTCGATCGTCCAAAACCAATATTGGTGGGTGATATCGGATGAAGGTTCTGGCTTTAAAACCCCTTGCAGTTGTAACCTTTATACCGATGATTGCGACAGTCTCCTAGCAGATAACTCTGGACTACCTCATGTGGAACAGGAATGTGGTAGGGGGTTGTTTATTCTTTACCAAATATTCGATCGGGTAGAGTGGAATGCTCAAGGTACAGAGTTACGGCTGTGCAAAGAACTTTCCAGTCGCTACCGGCTGCCTCGCTTGCGCTAGAACTGCTATTTAGCAGCAGTTTTCACCTCAGCTAAACTGGGAAAATTTTTCGTTCTCGGGCTGAAGTTTGCAGTGAGAATTTGAACGTTCTGGCTATTGATAGCTGATCATAATGCAAAATGTGAGTTTTGAGTTAAAAAAGTATAAATTTTTTGAACTCACAATCGCGCTGCTCGATCGAGCGGCGCGATTGTCTAAGTTTTAAGCGACTACTCAAGCCAAAACTCAAAAGCGCCAAGCGTTACGAAGAACGAAACAATCTAATTATTTGCCGTGGGTGGGACAGGGAGGAGCAGATATCGATCGATCCAGCCATCCTGCTGCTTGATTTAAGCGCGGGAGAGCTTCTTCAGGCTGTTTTTTGAGCAAAAAGACCAAAGCGGCCGCAGCTTGCTCGCAGGCCCGCGCGGAACGGTTTGCTTTGAGGCGGTGCCAATCTTTTTCGTGGATGGCGAGGCGCGCGGCTAGAGCTTGGGCTAGTTCTACCGTGCTCAGCTCGTTGAGGTTGACAGTTTGGGTTGTTTGTGTAGTTTCAAGCATAGGTGGCAATTATAGGAATTTGGCTGCCGTTTCTGAATTTAAAAAATATACTGCATATAATAACAACTTAATTGGAAATCGGTTTTTTTTATTATTATTGTCAGGTTTGCAGATCGAAATGCCTCAACAGCCGTCAGAGTTAAATCCGGAAGAGCAAGAAAGCGAGTTTGTTCAAGCGCTCGCAGCAGTGGAGCGATCGCTCGCGGCAGTCAAAGAACGGTACACTCAAATTCAGGTCGATCGACAGCGCCAAGTCGAACTCGGCCATCGGCGCGAAGAAATCCGCCAGTCGGGACGCCGAAATCCATTGCCGCAACTCAAAAAAGAATTGCGGGAAATTGAGCAAGAATTGGAAACTATCGAGTTGAATTTAGAAAGCAGCCTATTTTCTTGGGGAAGCATAAAACAACCTTTTTGGCAAGCAGTTCGCTTTGGGGGACTCGGCATTTTGATCGGTTGGATTTTGAAATCCTATGCAGGTTGAACTATGTTGAGATTTATGATTTTTTTAATGAACCGCAGAAATTCACAGGCGGGACGCCTGTTCCACAGAGGACGCTGAGTCAGAGAAAAGAGAGAAATATGGTGCAAAATATTAAATAAACAGGAGTGGATGTCACTAACCCCACCCTAAAAGGGATGGGGCTTGAAAGAGGGAGCAACACCCGCTTCTTAATTCAAGACTAAAACAGTGTCTAGCCTGCGTCTTCAAGACAAACTGAGCCATCTGGGAGTGGTATCCCAACTGACGTTAAGAATACCTCCCTAGTTTTTAACCGCTCGGATGTGCCAGTGGCGAAGGGAAATACAAACCTAGAAATAGGACTTACCGTAAATGTTTGTTCCAGTCTTAGATAGCGAAAACAGACCCTTAATGCCCACAACTCCAAGCAGGGCAAAGCGTTGGATTAAGTCGGGCAAGGCGACACCATTTTGGAAAAAAGGAGTGTTTTGCGTTCGACTCAACATAGAACCATCCAACACGCACCGCCAACCAATTGCAGTTGGTATCGATCCCGGATCGAAGCGAGAAGCGTTTACGGTTAAATCCAAAGCGCATACTTATCTCAACATTCAAACCCATGCTGTTGATTGGGTGAAAGACCATGTTGAGATAAGGCGAAATATGCGGCGCGCCAGGCGTTTTCGCAACACGCCATGCCGCAAAAACCGAGCCAACCGACTGGTCAACAAATATCGACTGCCTCCATCAACTAAGGCGAGGTGGCAGTGGAAATTAAGGATAGCTAAATGGCTGACTTTGATGTTGCCAATATCAACTTTCGTTGTAGAAGATATCAAAGCCCGAACCTGGAAAAACGCACGCAAGTGGAATGTATCGTTTAGTCCGCTAGGAGTAGGCAAGCAATGGTTCTATGCAGAGGTTGAGAAAATCGCTCGTGTTGAAACTAAGACGGGCAATGATACTTATGAATTACGTCAATTGAGTGAACTCCTCAAGTCAAAGCAGAAGCTATCAAACAAATTTGAGGCACACTGCGTTGATTCTTGGGTGCTAGCTAACTGGTGCGTTGGGGGGCATTTTAAACCCGATAACACTGCATTGATAGAAGTAATTCCTCTTGAGTTTCATCGACGCCAGTTACACCGATTGCAACACGCTCCGGGTCACATCCGTTCGAGGTATGGCGGCACTTTGAGTGCGGGATTCAAACGCGGTTCAATCGTCAAACACCGAAAGTATGGGTTTTGCTGCGTAGGTGGCTGGCAAGAGTCGCCTACGAAGAAAGACCCAACTCGGAAAACAATTAGTTTGCACAGCTTAGGTACTGGCAAACGGTTGTGTCAAAATGCGTTGTCTGCAGATTGTAAGTTTTTGTCTTACAACTCGTGGCGCATTGCAAATTAATTGTAAAGCCGTCCTAGAAGGACGGGGTTTCACACCCATTTTTCTAATGACAAATCAACGAATAGCAGCAATTTTGCGCGCAGGTGAACCCGACGAAACTGTAACTGTTCAAGGCTGGGTTCGCACTAAGCGCGAATTGAAAGAATTTGCCTTTGTCGAAGTCAACGACGGTTCGGCGATGGCTAACTTACAAGTAGTCATAAATTCCGATTTGCCTGACTTTGAAAATGTACTGAAACAACTGAATACAGGTGCATCTCTAGAAGTGTCGGGAGTGCTGGTAGCATCTCCAGCAAAAGGACAGCGAATTGAGTTGAAAGCCTCACAAGTGCAAGTTTACGGTGATGCAGACCCGCAAACTTATCCGCTGCAAAAAAAGCGCCACTCCTTTGAATTTTTACGGACAATCGCGCATTTGCGGCCGCGCACAAACACCCACGGTGCGGTCTTTAGAGTCCGCAATGCTTGTTCGGCGGCGGTACACCAATTTTTTCAAGAACGCGGTTTTTTGTGGGTTCACACTCCGATTATTGCTGCTAGCGACTGCGAAGGTGCGGGGGAAATGTTTGCCGTTACCAACTTTGATTTAAAGAATGTGCCGCGCACTGATTCGCAAGAGGTTGATTATGCTAAAGACTTTTTTGGAAAGCGCGCCTATTTAACAGTTAGCGGCCAGTTGGAAGCGGAAGTTATGGCGCTAGCTTTCGGAAATGTTTACACTTTTGGGCCGACTTTCCGAGCGGAAAATTCTAATACTTCGCGACATTTGGCTGAGTTTTGGATGATTGAACCGGAAATGGCTTTCTGCGATCTGCAGGGAAATATGGATCTGGCTGAGGCGTTTTTAAAGTACATTTTTAAATACGTTTTGGAGCAGTGTCCGGAAGATATGGAGTTTTTCAACGAGCGCATTGACAAAACGGTTTTGGCTACTGCCGAAAATATCATTAACAATCAGTTCGAGCGGATTACTTATACGGAGGCGATCGCACTTTTGGAAAAAGCCGACAAAAAATTTGATTTTCCGGTAAGTTGGGGTTTAGATTTGCAGTCGGAACACGAGCGTTATTTGGCTGAGGACTTGTTTAAAAAACCGACGATTGTCAGCGATTATCCCGTCGGGATTAAAGCATTTTATATGCGTTTAAATGAGGACGAGAAAACGGTGCGAGCAATGGATGTTTTGGCTCCTAATATTGGGGAAATAATCGGCGGTTCGCAGCGGGAAGAAAGGCTGGATGTGTTGGAGCGGCGCATGGAAGCGCAGGGTATGAATAAGGAGGAATTGTGGTGGTATTTGGATTTGCGCCGCTACGGTACTGTGCCTCACGCTGGGTTTGGTTTGGGATTTGAACGGTTGGTGCAGTTTATGACGGGAATGGGGAATATTCGGGATGTGATTCCATTTCCGAGAGCGCCTTTGAGCATTGATTTTTAGTTGAGGATTGTTTGTAGTGAGGACTAAAGTCAGAGCGAGTTTTAGGAGGACTTTAATCATCACTACAAACACCTTCTTTTCCCATATAAAACATAAAATATAAAATATAAAATGGTATGAGCTAATGGTACTTCAAATCCGATCGAGTTCCAAAGCACCAACTGTCACCTGGGAAGCCTTACCAGCCGATTTTGTATTACCGGACGATCCTGTAGAAAATATTCAACAACCGCCCCTTGCTGCCGCTCTTACCGATGCTCTGGGAGCCGCTGGACGCATTCAATCGATCGCCCTTATTGGTTCCAATTTTGGACTGGTAGCGACAGTAAATAAGCAGATTGTAGTCAAAGCACCGGGGCTCTCCTGAACTTATGGTTATAAGTTTATCTAATCAGACCAGCAAGCTAATACGCGATTCCTAAAATTATTAAAATTAGAAAAACCATACCCTTGCCGCATTATCAACTTAATTCGATTGTTGATTCCTTCCATGACTCCACTTGTGGTGCGATGAAGAAAGTAGTTGCAAATACCCTCAAAATGATTCTCAATTGTTGATGCAGATTCTCTAAAAAATACTTGTGCATGATTTAGCCATTTTTTGATTGTGTTTTGCCCTTTTTTGACCGTCAAATTAGTCTCATATATTTCTCTAAATTTTTCTTTCATCTCATACGCAATTCGCAAACATTCGGATTTACCTAGTGTCAATTCTAATTTATCAATCTGAAGATGATTCAAATTTACTCGATTACTTAATAATAAATATTTACTTTGCCTATCTGTTATTCCGGCTGCTCTACGTAACTTATTTAAGTCTTTATTAACTACTTTCATTACATGAAAACGATCAATAATAACTTTGGCGTTTGGGAATACTTTTTTGATAACTTTAGGGAATCCTCCCCACATATCAACACTCACTTCCTCAACTTGTTCACGAACCTCAATTGGTTGTTCCATAAGGATT
>NZ_JAUBUI010000037.1:0-667 GCF_036705385.1 Microcoleus sp. B3-A4
CTGCGGAGTCTTTTGGGTTTGAGCTAATTGCTAAAACTCCGCAGTTAGATTAAGTTTCTTAGGAGGACTTTTGCTATTAGCCAGGGAATTCATTTCCTGGCGGCCTTTCGGTTTAAGTTAACTGGACACGTCCTCCTCCTTAATGTCGCGTCTTTACTAATTGCGATCGAGGTAACTGCTGACAGTATCGTCACCCAAATTATTGAGAAATTCTTGCAGCACATCGCGGCCACTGCGAACAGAATCGCGATTAGGAGCAATGGCTAAAGAGCGATTAAACATTTCCAGCGCCTCTTGCCAATTCTTGAGTGCTTCCTGTGTCTCAGATAATTTTTCTTGCAAATCACCCAGACATCGCAGCGCATTTCCTTTGTTGGTGAGAGCAGCGATATAATCCGGTGCAATAAGTAAAACAGAATTCAAGGCAGCGAGCGCCTCAAAGCAAGACTGTTTTGCCACCTCAAATTCACTTAGCTGTGCTTGCAATTCACCCAGGCTTAACAGCGCCTTCCCTTTGTTGTTGAGAACACCGAGATCATCCGGTGCAATAAGTAAAACACAATTCAAGGGAGCGATTGCTTCAAAGTAAGACTGTTTTGCCGCCTCAAATTCACTTAGCTTTGCTTGCAATTCACCCAGACTTTGCAGCGCATTCCCTTTGTTGTGG